>NZ_JARAVO010000177.1:0-11486 GCF_033792805.1 Streptomyces sp. PA03-1a | reverse complement strand
CGGTCTCCGGGGGCGTTGCCATGCGCCGGGCGGACAGCCCCGTGGCCCGCGACCCGGAGACCGGCGTCCTGTCCTCCGCGGCCAACCCCCGCGGCATGCAGGGTTACGCGGTGGGCCGCTGACCCGCCGCCCGGGCAGGCGCCGGCCGCCGGCACGGCCGGCAGGGCGGCGCGGACCTGTGGTGGAGGCCGGTGGCGGGACTGCTCCTCGGTCTCCGGGGGCGTTGCCATGCGCCGGGCGGACAGCCCCGTGGCCCGCGACCCGGAGACCGGCGTCCTGTCCTCCGCGGCCAACCCCCGCGGCATGCGGGGTTACGCGGTGGGCCGCTGACCGACCACCGGGGGGCGGCCGTTGACCAGTTCGACGGGGCAGGCGCCGTCCGCCTGTGCGGCCAGGGCGGCGCGGACACGGCGGTAGAGGCCGGGGGAGAGGTACTCCTCGGCCTCCTCGGGCGTCGCCATCCGCCAGGCGGACAGTTCCTCCTCCTGCAGCACGATCGCGCCGAGCGCGGCCTCGCCGAGCACGCCGCCGTCGTACAGGTAGGAGGTCAGCGGCGGGCGGCCCGGCCACTGCACCCAGTCGACGGCGAGCAGGGCGCCCGGCTCGACGTCCAGACCGACCTCCTCCAGGGTCTCCCGGCGCGCCGCCTCGCGGGGGGTCTCCCCGTCGGCCGACTCGATGGTGCCGCCGGGCAGCACCCACTTGCCGTCCTGGCGGTAGGTGGTCTCGGCGATCAGGATCCGGCCGTCGCCGTCGCGGAAGAGCGTGCTGGCCCCGGCGAGGATCTTCGGCAGGCTGTCGATGTAGGCGTCGAAATCGGTGGTCGTCACGAGCCCCAACCTACGGGTTCGCGAACCTCGACGGCGGCGGCCACCTGCGCCGGGTCCAGGCTTCCGGGGGCGCGGCGGTCGCGTGCCGCACGGTTCGCGAGCCGTCGCAGCGTCTCGTTGACCGGGACGGGTATCCCGTGGAGCCGTCCCAGCAACACGATCTCGCCGTTGAGCCAGTCCGCCTCGACGCTCCCGGTGCCCCGGGTCAGGCTCTGCCAGGACGAGCCGCCGCCCCGGGCGAAGCCGTCGACCGGTCGCAGGCTCACCCGGTCGCCGCGGACCGCCGCCTGCTCCTCCTCGCCCGCGTACGGGATGCCGGCCGCGTCGAGCACCTGGGCGCCCTCGGCCCGCGCCCGCTTGACGAGGCCGGCGGCCGTGTCGTCCCAGCCGCCGCAGAGCGCCTCGACCGCGTTGCCGAGGTTCGACAGCAGCTTGGCGTACTTCCAGCGCATCACGTCGGCCACGACCGGGGCGGCGAACGAGGACTTCTCCAGGTCCGCGGAGACGGCCCGCGCGAGCCCGTCCGTTCCGTGCGGGTAGCGGCCCAGGTGGAGGATGCCGGTGAGCGGACCGCAGGGGGCGACCACCTCGCCGGGCTCCAGGTGGGTCGACGGCAGCCACACGCACATGCCGTACACGTCGCGGAAGCGGCGCAGCGCCATGCGTTCGTTGGCGACGCCGTTCTGGGCGCAGACCAGCGGCAGGTGGTCCGCGACCGGGGCCCAGGCAGCGAGCGCGGCCTCCGTGTCCTGCGTCTTCACGGCGAGCACCAGCACGTCGTCCTCGCGCAGCGTCAGCCCCTCCGGGCCGCCGGCCACCGGGACGGGCAGCGACAGCGTCCCGTCCGGCGTCCGCAGCGTCAGCCCACGCTCGCGCAGCGCCTCCAGGTGCGCTCCCCGCGCGACCAGGACGACCTCGTGACCGCTCTCGTACAGCCGGCCGCCGATCGTCGCGCCGACCGCGCCCGCTCCCACAACGATGTATCGCACACGCGGACCCTACGGCACGAGCAGCGCCGTGCGACGGGCGAGTTCGCTGATCGCCACGCCGTCGAAGCCGAACACCGCGCTGCGCACCCGGTCCTCCAGCGGTTCGGTCCACTGCGGCGGGATCGCCGCTGCGCCGCAGAACACCCCGGCCACCGAACCGGCGGTCGCGCCGCCGGAGTCGGTGTCCAGACCGCCGCGCACGGTCAGCGCGATCGTGGCGGTGAAGTCGCCCGCGCCGTACAGCAGCCCGGCGGTGACGAGCGCGGCGTTGGGGACGGCGTGGATCCAGTGCAGCCCGCGCGTCTCCTCGTCCAGCTCCGCCATCGTGCCGGCCCAGTCCAGCCCCGCCGCGTGCAGCGCCATCGTCCGGCGCACCGTGCGGGCCAGCCGGCAGCCCGGCGGGACGTGCTGCAGCGCCGACTCCAGCGCGGCCCGGGCGTCGGGCGCGGTGAACGCCGCCGCGATCAGCGCCGCGGCCCACATCGCGCCGTACACCCCGTTCCCCGTGTGCGACAGCACCGCGTCCCGGCGGGCGAGCGACGCGGCCCGCCGAGGGTCGCCGGGGGAGGTCCAGCCGTGGACGTCGGCGCGGATCAGCGCCCCGATCCACTCCTGGTACGGGTTGTCGGCCGTGGCCGTCAGCGGCGGCTTCATCCCGCCCGCGAGGTTGCGGTACGCCGCGCGCTCGGCGGTGAAGGTCTGCAGGTAGGGAAGGCGCAGCAGCCACAGCTCGCCGACCTGCTCGGTGGTGAAGTCCGGGCCGTACGTCTCCAGCAGGTCGAGCCCGAGGATCGCGTAGTCGACGTCGTCGTCCCGCGCGCTGCCGTGGATGTTGCCGCGGGTGCACTGCGGCCACTCCGGGCGCAGCTCGAACTCCGCCGGATCCGCAGGCGGGTCCAGCGCCGGGATGTAGTCGGTCAGCGGCAGCGCCCCGGCCCGGCGTAGGTAGCGGTCGATGCGCTCCCGGGTCCAGTGGTCGCCGCGCTCGACGGGCTTGCCGAGCATGTTGCCGGCGATCCGGCCGAGCCAGCCGCCCAGGATGCGGTCGTGGAGAGAGAGGGCCATGCCTCCGGTGTACCGCCCGGACACCCCGGGATAGGGTCCAAGCGGCGCGACCTGCCGTAAGGGAGATCAATGTGACGGACGCACGGCCCGCGCGGGTGCTCATCGCCGCGGACAAGTTCAAGGGCTCGCTCACCGCCGTCGAGGTGGCGGAGCGGCTCGGGGCGGGGCTGCGGAACGCCGCCCCCGACCTCGTCGTCGAGTCCGTGCCGGTGGCCGACGGCGGGGACGGAACGGTGGACGCCGCCGTCGCCGCCGGATTCGAGCGGCGCCTGGTGGAGGTCACCGGGCCGCTGGGGGAGCCGGTCACCGCCGCGTACGCACTGCGCGACGGCACCGCCGTCGTGGAGATGGCCGAGGCCTCGGGGCTGCGGCACCTGCCGCCCGGCGTCTTCGCGCCGCTGACGGCGACCACCCGCGGCACCGGTGAGCTGCTGCTGGCCGTGCTCGACGCGGGCGCGCGGTCCGTCGTGCTCGGCGTCGGCGGCAGCGCGACCAACGACGGGGGCGCGGGCATGCTCGTCGCGCTCGGCGCCCGCCTGCTGGACGGCCGGGGCGAGCCGGTGGGCCCGGGCGGCGCGGCGCTCGCCGGGCTGGCCTCGGCGGACCTGTCCGGCCTCGACCCGCGGCTCGCTGCGACCGAGGTCGTCCTCGCCAGCGACGTCGACAACCCGCTGCTCGGCCCGAAGGGCGCCGCCGCCGTCTACGGCCCCCAGAAGGGTGCCACGCAGGAGGACGTCGCCACGCTGGACGCGGCGCTCGCCCACTACGCGGAGGTGCTGGAGGCCGGTGCGGCCGCCGAGGCCCCGGGGGCGGGTGCGGCCGGCGGGGTCGGGTTCGGGGCGCTGGTGGGCCTGCGCGCCTCCTTCCGGCCCGGCGTCCAGGTGCTCCTGGACATGCTCGGTTTCGCGGCGGCTCTGGAGCGGGCCGACCTGGTGATCACGGGCGAGGGCTCGCTGGACGAACAGACCCTGCACGGCAAGGCCCCGGCCGGTGTCGCGGCCGCCGCCCGTGCCCGGGACGTGGACGTGGTCGCCGTCTGCGGCCGCCTCGCGCTGTCCGGCGCCGCCCTGGGCGCGGCCGGCATCCGGCGGGCGTACGCCCTGACCGACCTCGAGCCGGACCCGGCGCGCTGCATGGCCGAGGCCGGGCCGCTGCTGGAGCGCCTCGCCGAGGACATCGCGCGCGACCTGCCGGCCTGACCTGGGAACGCCAGGGGCCCCGAGCCTTCCCGGCTCGGGGCCCCTGACACGTACGTCGTACGTCGTGCGGCTACGGAAGCTGCGCCGTACGCGCCTCGCGGCGGTTGTTGCGGATCGTGTTGACCCGGCGGGTCGTCGCGAAGAGCGGGATCACCGCCGCCGCGCAGATCTGCAGGGCCGCGCCCGTCTGCAGCAGCACGTCACCGCCGGGGACGGCGAACGCCCAGCAGACCAGGCAGCCCATGCTCAGCACGATCCAGGCCAGCGTGATCGTGGCGAGCCGGCCGCGGGGCTTGGGGTACTCGACCCGGCTGACCATCAGCCACGCCACACCGACGATGGCCAGCACCGTCGGGATGAAGGGCAGCTCCAGCAGCACGACGGAGATGACCGTCATCGCCCCGAAGGGGCTCGGCATGCCCTGGAAGATCCCCTCCCGCACCGTCGTGCAGGAGAACCGGGCCAGGCGCAGGACGACCGCGAGCAGCACCACGACCGCCGCCACCGCCGACAGCTTGCCGTAGGCGTCGTCCGAGATCAGGCCCCAGACGACCACGAAGTAGGCGGGGGCCAGGCCGAAGCTGATCAGGTCGGACAGGTTGTCCAGCTCCGCGCCCATCGCCGAGCTGCGCAGCTTGCGCGCCACGAGGCCGTCGAAGAGGTCGAAGACCGAGGCCATGAGCATCAGCAGCACGGCGGTGGCGGCGCTGTGCCGTGTCATGCCGCCGTCGGTGTTGCCCATCAGGTGCGGGACGAGCACCCCGGTGGTGGTGAAGTACACCGCCATGAATCCGCAGATCGCGTTGCCGAGGGTGAGGCCGTCCGCTATCGACAGCCGCGTCGACAGCGGCATGTCATCGTCGTCGTCCTCGTCCACCGCGGCGACCCACGGTGCCTGGGTGTCGGGATCAATCACGGTCAAGGCGCGTCACCCCAGCCACGGTGGTCTGGCCGACCTCGACGTCGGGCTCGACGCCCTCCGGCAGGTAGATGTCCACACGGGAGCCGAAGCGGATCAGGCCGATGCGCTCGCCCTGCTCCACCTTGGTGCCCTGCGGCACGTAAGGGACGATGCGGCGCGCCACGGCTCCGGCGATCTGCACCATCTCGATGTCGCCGAGCTCGGTGTCGAAGTGCCAGACGACCCGCTCGTTGTTCTCGCTCTCCTTGTTGAACGCCGGAACGAAACCGCCGGGGATGTGCTCGACGGACGTGACGGTGCCGGCGAGCGGCGCGCGGTTCACGTGGACGTTCAGCGGGCTCATGAAGATCGCGACGCGGGTGCGCCCGTCCTTCCACGGCATGATGCTCTGCACCACACCGTCGGCCGGCGAGATGACGCGGCCCTGGGTGATCTCACGCTCGGGGTCGCGGAAGAACCACAGCATGCCCGCCGCGAGGGCGGTGGTGGGGACGGCCACGGCCGCCCAGCGCCCGGAGCGGCGGGCGCGGACGAGGCTGATCGCGGCGGTGGCCACGGTCGGGAGGAGCCACGGCGACGCTCCGCGCGCGAGGCGTACGCCGGCCCGGCTGTCGCGTTGTGCAGAGGAATGGCTGTGGGGCATGGAAGACCTTCGTAGCGGAGGGTGCCGCAATGATGGTGCAGGGGACGGCGGCTTTCCGTGAATGGTATCGGGAGTGACCGGCAACTGGGCAAGCCAGCAGTCGAGTCAGTGGCCGGTATTTGATGACTGGGTGTGACCTTTGGCTCGCACAAAGTGTCACAACCCAGACATTCACCCCTGGATTCGGTACTCCTCGAGCAGCCGACGCCCGATGATCATTTTCTGGATCTCGGCGGTGCCCTCACCGATGAGCAGCATCGGGGCCTCGCGGTAGAGGCGCTCGATCTCGTACTCCTTGGAGAAGCCGTAGCCGCCGTGAATGCGGAAGGCGTCCTCCACGACCTCCTTGCAGTACTCCGCGGCCAGGTACTTCGCCATGCCGGCCTCGAGGTCGTTGCGCTGGCCGGAGTCCTTCTTGCGGGCCGCGTTCACCATCAGCGCGTGGGCCGCCTCGACCTTGGTGGCCATCTCGGAGAGCTTGAACTGGATCGCCTGGTGCTGCGCGATCGGCTTGCCGAAGGTCTGCCGCTGCTGGGCGTACGCGATCCCCAGTTCGAAGGCGCGCTGTGCGACGCCGCAGCCGCGGGCGGCCACGTTGACCCGGCCGACCTCAACCCCGTCCATCATTTGGTAAAAACCGCGGCCGCTCTGACCGCCCAGGACGCGATTTGACGGAATCTTCACATCCTCGAGGATGAGTTCGGTCGTGTCGACGCCCTTGTACCCCATCTTCTCGATCTTGCCGGGCACGGTGAGGCCCTTCACCGTCGGGTTCGGCCCGAAGCCCGGCTCCTTCTCGATGAGGAAGGTCGTCATCGACTTGTGCGGGGCCGCGTCCTCCGGCTGGCCCTCGTCGGTCCGGCACAGCACCGCGACGAGGTTGGAGGTGCCGCCGTTGGTCAGCCACATCTTCTGGCCGTTGATGACGTAGTCGTCACCGTCCCGGACCGCCTTGGTGCGGATCGCCGAGACGTCCGAGCCGAGGCCCGGCTCGGACATCGAGAAGGCGCCGCGCACGTCGCCGGCGGCCATGCGGGGCAGGAAATGGTCCTTCTGCTCCTGGGTGCCGTGCTGCTTGAGCATGTAGGCGACGATGAAGTGCGTGTTGATGATGCCCGACACGCTCATCCAGCCGCGGGCGATCTCCTCGACCGTCAGGGCGTAGGTGAGCAGGGACTCGCCGAGGCCGCCGTACTCCTCGGGGATCATCAGGCCGAAGATGCCGAGTTCCTTGAGGCCCTCAACGATGTCGGTGGGGTACTCGTCCTTGTGCTCCAGCTCGTTGGCGACCGGGATGATCTCCTTGTCGACGAAGCTGCGGACGGTGGAGAGGATCTCCTGCTGGACGTCGGTCAGCCCGTCGGTCTGCGCGAGGCGGCTCATGTCTGCTGTCTCCTAGGCGTTCAGCTCGGGGCGGCCGGGCTGCTCGCCGCCGCGCTCCTTGATGTACGTGGCGGTGGGGACCATCACCTTGCGGCGGAAGACGCACACCAGGGTGCCGTCCTGCTTGTAGCCCTTGGTCTCCACGTGGACGATCCCGCGGTCGTCCTTCGACTTCGACGGCCACTTGTCCAGCACCGTCGTCTCGCCGTAGATGGTGTCGCCGTGGAAGGTCGGCGCCACGTGCTTGAGCGACTCGACCTCCAGGTTGGCGATCGCCTTGCCGGACACGTCCGGCACCGACATGCCGAGCAGCAGCGAGTAGACGTAGTTCCCCACGACCACGTTCTTCCCGAAGTCGGTGGTCCTCTCCGCGTAGTTCGCGTCCATGTGGAGCGGGTGGTGGTTCATGGTCAGGAGGCAGAAGAGGTGGTCGTCGTACTCGGTGACCGTCTTCCCGGGCCAGTGCTTGTAGACGGCACCGACCTCGAACTCTTCATACGTACGGCCGAACTGCATCTCTCCTACGCCTCCGGGGTGTCGAACGTGTTCGTACGGGTGTTCGCTGCCGGGGTCACGCGGCGACCTCCAGCGGCTCCAGCTTGTTGGCCCTGCGGATCTCGTCCACGATCCTGCCGATGATCTCGGTGATCCCGAAGTCCTTCGGCGTGAACACGGCCGCGACGCCGGACTCGACCAGCTTGGCCGCGTCCGCCGGCGGGATGATGCCGCCGGCGATGACCGGCACGTCGTCGACCCCGGCCCTGCGGAGCCGGTCCAGCACGTCCGGGACCAGCTCGGCGTGCGAGCCGGAGAGGATCGACAGGCCCACGCAGTGGACGTCCTCGGCGACCGCCGCCGACACGATCTGCTCGGGCGTCAGCCGGATGCCCTGGTAGACCACCTCGAAGCCGGCGTCCCGTGCCCGTACGGCTATCTGCTCGGCGCCGTTGGAGTGACCGTCCAGGCCCGGCTTGCCCACCAGCAGCCGCAGCTTGCCGGTGCCCAGCTCCTCGGCGGTCAGCGCCACCTTGCGGCGTACCGCGGCCAGCGGCGTGCCCGGCTCGGCGGTGACCGCCACGGGGGCGCTGCTCACGCCCGTCGGCGCGCGGAACTCGCCGAAGACGTCGCGCAGCGCCCAGGACCACTCGCCGGTGGTGACACCCGCCCGGGCGCACTCCAGGGTGGCCTCCATCAGGTTGCCCGTCCCGGCGGCCGCGGCCTTGAGGGCCTCCAGCGACCGCTGCGCCCGTACTTCGTCCCGGTTGTCGCGCCAGTCGTGGAGGGCGGCGACGACCCGTGCCTCGTTCTCCGGGTCGACGGTCATGATGGCGCCGTCCAGGTCGGAGGTGAGGGGGCTGGGCTCGGTGCCCTCGTAGCAGTTGACGCCGATGATCTTCTCCTGGCCGGACTCGATCCGCGCCCGGCGCTCGGCGTGCGAGGAGACCAGCTGCGACTTCAGGTAGCCGGACTCCACGGCGGCCATGGCGCCGCCCATCTCCTGGATGTGCTCGATCTCGGCCAGGGACCGGTCGACGAGCTCGGCGACCTTCGCCTCGACGACGTGGCTGCCGTCGAAGATGTCGCCGTACTCCAGCAGGTCGCTCTCGTGGGCCAGCACCTGCTGGATGCGCAGGGACCACTGCTGGTCCCAGGGGCGCGGCAGGCCGAGCGCCTCGTTCCAGGCCGGCAGCTGCACGGCGCGGGCCCGGGCGTCCTTGGAGAGCGTCACCGCCAGCATCTCCAGCACGATGCGCTGGACGTTGTTCTCCGGCTGGGCCTCGGTCAGGCCGAGCGAGTTGACCTGGACCCCATACCGGAAGCGGCGCTGCTTGGCGTCCTCGATGCCGTAGCGCTCGCGGGTGATCTCGTCCCAGATGCGGGTGAAGGCCCGCATCTTGCACATCTCCTCGACGAAGCGCACGCCCGCGTTCACGAAGAAGGAGATGCGCGCGACGACGTCGCCCATCCGCTCCTGCGGCACCTGGCCGGAGTCGCGGACCGCGTCGAGGACGGCGATCGCGGTGGACATGGAGTACGCGATCTCCTGCACCGGCGTGGCCCCGGCCTCCTGCAGGTGGTAGCTGCAGATGTTGATGGGGTTCCACTTGGGGATGTGGTTGACCGTGTACGCGATCATGTCCGTCGTCAGCCGGAGCGACGGGCCGGGCGGGAAGACGTACGTCCCGCGCGACAGGTACTCCTTGACGATGTCGTTCTGCGTCGTCCCCTGGAGCCTGGTGACGTCGGCGCCCTGCTCCTCGGCGACCACCTGGTAGAGCGCGAGCAGCCACATGGCGCTGGCGTTGATGGTCATCGAGGTGTTCATCTCCTCCAGGGGGATGTCCTGGAAGAGCCGGCGCATGTCGCCGAGGTGGGCGACCGGGACCCCGACCCGGCCCACCTCGCCGCGGGCCAGGATGTGGTCGGGGTCGTACCCGGTCTGCGTCGGGAGGTCGAACGCGACCGACAGCCCGGTCTGGCCCTTGGCGAGGTTGCGCCGGTACAGGGCGTTGGACGCCTCGGCGGTGGAGTGCCCCGCGTACGTCCGCATCAGCCACGGACGATCCTTCTGACGCTCGCTCATGCTCGTTCCCGTTCTCAGACGTTCCGGAAGCGGTTGATGGCGTCGAGGTGCTCGGCGCGCAGCTCCGCGTCGCGGACGCCGAGGCCCTCCTCTGGGGCGAGCGCGAGCACGCCGACCTTGCCCTGGTGCACGTTGCGGTGCACGTCGTGCGCTGCCTGGCCGGTCTCCTCCAGGCGGTACGTCTTCGACAGCGTGGGGTGGATCTTGCCCTTGGCGACGAGGCGGTTGGCCTCCCACGCCTCGCGGTAGTTCGCGAAATGGGAGCCGACGATGCGCTTGAGCGACATCCACAGGTAGCGGTTGTCGTACTCGTGGTTGTAGCCCGAGGTCGACGCGCAGGTGACGATCGTGCCGCCCTTGCGGGTGACGTAGACCGAGGCGCCGAAGGTCTCGCGGCCCGGGTGCTCGAAGACGATGTCGACGTCCTCGCCGTCGGTCAGCTCGCGGATGCGCTTGCCGAGGCGCTTCCACTCCTTCGGGTCCTGGGTGTGCTCGTCCTTCCAGAACCGGTAGTCCTCGGCGGTGCGGTCGATGATGGCCTCGGCGCCCATGCGGCGGCAGATCTCCGCCTTCTGCGGCGAGGAGACCACGCAGATCGGGTTGGCGCCGCCGGCCAGCGCGAACTGGGTGGCGTAGCTGCCCAGGCCGCCGCTGGCGCCCCAGATCAGGACGTTGTCGCCCTGCTTCATGCCGGCGCCGTTGCGGGAGACCAGCTGGCGGTAGGCGGTGGAGTTCACCAGGCCAGGGGCCGCGGCCTCCTCCCAGCTGAGGTGCCTGGGCTTGGGCATCAGCTGGTTGGACTTGACCAGCGCGATCTCCGCGAGGCCGCCGAAGTTGGTCTCGAAGCCCCAGATGCGCTGCTCGGGGTCGAGCATCGTGTCGTTGTGGCCGTCCGCGGACTCCAGTTCGACGGACAGGCAGTGCGCGACGACCTCGTCGCCCGGCTTCCAGAGGTTCACGCCGGGGCCGGTGCGCAGCACGACGCCCGCCAGGTCGGAGCCGATGACGTGGTAGGGCAGGTCGTGGCGCTTGGTGAGCGGGGAGAGCCTGCCGTACCGCTCGAGGAAACCGAACGTCGACACCGGCTCGAAGATCGACGTCCACACCGAGTTGTAGTTGACCGAGCTGGCCATGACGGCCACCAGGGCCTCGCCCGGGCCGAGCTCGGGCACGGGCACCTCGTCCAGGTGCAGCGACTTGCGCGGGTCCTTCGCGCGGCTGTCCACGCCCTCGAACATGCCGGCCTCGTCCTTGTGGACGGTGATGGCGCGGTACGACTCGGGAAGCGGCAGCGCGGCGAAGTCCGCGGCCGTGCTTTCGGACGCCATGATTGCGTCGAGGATGTCCTTCACGGTGATGCCTCCGGCGAAGCGCGACGTAGGGACGCTTGAGGGAACGTCGGGGGTTGCGGTGGGTGGTGCCGTCGGTTCGGCGGTGGTGCTGCTGTCCGTGGCGGTCGCACGGATGGAGCGGGGGCGCTTGGTGGCGCGGTGAATGCCTGTGACGCAGGCGTCCGGGCCTTTGGGGACAGACGGCGTGCGACGGATCCCAGCACGCCGCCCGCCCGGACAGTTCTCACGTTATGGCACCGCGTGCCACCCTGCAAGACACTGCGTGCCAACAATTTTTCTCAGATGGCACCACGGCTTCACGTTTGAGCAACACGCGAAAGCGCCCCCGGCGCGAGGGCCTGGGGGCGCTGGTGGGATGCCGGAGGCGCGGGAGGACGCCGGGGGCGCGAACGGGCGGCTACGCGCCCTTCAGGGCTTTTTCGATCGTCCGCATGACCTCGGCGGGCGAGGCGTCCGTGCGGGCCACCGCGACGACGACCTCGCCCTGCTCGGAGGTGAGGACCGGGGCGGGGGCGGGGG
>NZ_JARAVO010000176.1:0-20826 GCF_033792805.1 Streptomyces sp. PA03-1a | reverse complement strand
GTCCCCGCCCCGGCCACCACCCCGGCGTCGGTCCAGGCCACCACCGTGTCCGCCGGCACAAAGGAGATACGTTTCGCCGCCCTCGGCGACTCGCTCACCGAGGGCCTCGGCGACCCCGTCGCCGGCGGATGGCGCGGCTGGGCGCCGCTCCTGGCGCACGGGCTGTCCGCCGAACCCTCGGCCGTGCGCCTGCTCAACTGCTCCCGCAGCGGCGCCCTCACCAAGGACGTCGTCGAGGAGCAGCTGCCGCGCGCCCTGGACCACCGGCCGCACCTGGCCTCCGTGGTGATCGGCGCCAATGACACGCTCCGCGGCAGCTTCGACATCGAGACCGTCGCCCGCCGCCTGGACACCGTCCTGGCCCAACTGCGCGCCGAAGGCGCCGAGGTGCTCACCGCCTGCCTGCCCGACCCCGGCCGCATGCTGGGGCTGCCGTGGCCGCTCGCCCGCCCGCTGGGCCGCCGGATGGCCGCGCTGAACCAGGTCGTGCACGTGCTGTCCGAGCGGTACGAGGCCGTGCACCTGCACGCCGCCCGCCATGCGTGGGCGACCGACCGCGCCTCGTGGAGCGCGGACCGGCTGCACCCCAGCGAACTCGGCCACCGGCTGCTGGCCCGGGAGTTCCACGACCTCCTGGTCTCGCGCGGCCTGTCGGACGGCGAACCGCCGTCCACGACCCCCGGCGGCCCGGGACCGGGCGCCGCGGCGAGCGTCTGGTGGATGGCGACCAAGGGTACCCGCTGGGTCGCCGACCGCTGCACCGATCTGCTGCCCGATCTGCTGCGGCTCGCCGGCCGGGAGGCCCGGCACCGGCTGGCCGGCACCGACGGGCTGCTGGACCTGCGCTCCCGCGACGCCACCGCCGGTGCGCTGGCCCGCCTGGAAGGGACGTCCCTGGGACAATGAGGGGGTGACCGGACGCTGGGAGTTCTGGATCGACCGGGGCGGCACCTTCACCGACGTCGTCGCCAGACGGCCGGACGGCGGCCTGGAGACGTGCAAGCTGCTCTCCCACGACCCCGGGCGCTACCGGGACGCCCCCGTCGAGGGCATCCGGCGCATGCTGGGCCTGGACCCGGGCGAACCCGTGCCCGCCGACCGGATCTCCGCCGTCAAGATGGGTACCACGGTCGCCACCAACGCCCTCCTGGAACGCAAGGGGGAGCCGACCGTCCTCGTCGTCACCGAGGGCTTCCGTGACGCGCTGCGCATCGCGTACCAGAACCGGCCGCGGCTCTTCGACCGCCGGATCGTCCTCCCCGAGGCGCTCTACGAGCGCGTCATCGAGGTCCCCGAACGCATCGGCGCGCACGGCGAGGTCGTCCGCCCCCTCGACCCGGCCGCCACCGCAGCTGCCCTGCGTCAGGCGCGCCGGGACGGCCTGACGAGCGTCGCCGTCGTCCTGCTGCACGGCTACCGCCATCCCGCCCACGAGCAGGCCGTCGCGCGGGCGGCCCGCGAGGCCGGGTTCGACCAGATCAGCTGCTCCCACGAGGTGAGCCCGCTGATCAAGCTGGTCCCGCGCGGCGACACCACCGTGGTGGACGCCTACCTGTCGCCGATCCTGCGCCGTTACGTGGACGAGGTGGCCGCCGAACTGCGCGGCGTCCGGCTGATGTTCATGCAGTCCAACGGCGGGCTCCGCGAGGCCGGTCACTTCCGCGGCAAGGACGCCGTGCTGTCCGGCCCGGCCGGGGGAGTGGTCGGCATGGCCCGTACGTCCCGGCAGGCCGGGTTCGACCGGGTCGTCGGCTTCGACATGGGCGGAACCTCCACCGACGTCTCCCACTGGGCGGGCGAGCTGGAACGCGTCCTCGGCACCCAGGTGGCGGGCGTACGGATGCGGGCGCCCATGATGGACATCCACACGGTGGCGGCGGGCGGCGGCTCCGTCCTCCACTTCGACGGGCAGCGCTACCGCGTCGGCCCCGACTCCGCAGGTGCCGACCCGGGCCCCGCCTGCTACCGCCGCGGCGGCCCGCTGACCGTGACCGACGCCAATGTGATGCTCGGCCGTGTCCAGGCGGCGCACTTCCCGGCCGTGTTCGGCCCGGACGGCGACCAGCCGCTGGACACCGAGGCCGTCCGCGCGGGCTTCGCGCGGCTCGCCGAGGAGTCCGGGGCCGCGACCGGCGACCGCCGCACCCCGGAGGAGGTCGCCGCGGGCTTCCTGGAGATCGCCGTCCTGAACATGGCCAACGCCGTCAAGAAGATCTCCGTACAGCGCGGCCACGACATCACGCGCTACGCCCTCACCAGCTTCGGCGGAGCCGGCGGCCAGCACGCCTGCGCGGTCGCCGACGCCCTGTCCGTCGACACGGTCGTCGTGCCCCCGCTGGCCGGTGTGCTGTCCGCGTACGGGATCGGCCTGGCCGACGCCACCGCCATGCGCGAGCGCTCCGTGGAGACCGGACTCGGCGAGGACGGGCTGCCCGCGCTGCGCAAGGCCCGCGACGAGCTCGACGGCCTGGCCCGCGCGCAACTGCGCGAGGACGGGGTGCCCGACGACACCGTCGAGACCGTCACCCGCGTCCACGTCCGCTACGCGGGCACCGACGCGGCGCTCCCGGTGCCGATGGGCACGGTGGACGCCATGCGCGAGGCGTTCACCGCCGACCACCGCGCCCGGTACGCCTTCACCATGGACAAGCCCCTGGTCGTCGAGGCGGTCTCGGTCGAGGCCGTCGGCTCCGCGGGCCCGCCCGGACGGCACCACGTGGAGCCGCCGGCCCGCGAGGGCCCCCTGCGACCGGCCGCCGAGGTGTCGCTGTACACGGAGGGCCGGCGGCAGGGCAGCCCCCTGTTCCGCCGGGACGCAATGCGCCCGGGCGACACCGTGGACGGGCCCGCCGTGATCGCCGAGGCCGACGCGACGACCGTCGTCGACCCCGGCTGGCGGGCCGCGGTGGGCGAGCACGGCCACCTCCTGCTGACCCGGGTGCGGCCGCGGCCCGGCCGGGTGGCGGTCGGCACCGAGGTCGACCCGGTGATGCTGGAGATCTTCAACAACCTCTTCATGTCGATCGCCGAGCAGATGGGGGTGCGCCTGGAGAACACCGCCCACTCCGTCAACATCAAGGAACGCCTGGACTTCTCCTGCGCCCTGTTCGACCCCGAGGGCAACCTGATCGCCAACGCCCCCCACATCCCCGTCCACCTCGGCTCCATGGGCGAGTCCATCAAGGAGGTGCTGCGCCGGAACGAGGGCACCATGCGCCCGGGCGACGCCTACGCCGTCAACGACCCGTACCACGGGGGCACCCACCTGCCCGACGTCACCGTCGTCACCCCCGTCTTCGACGACGAGGGCCGGTCCCCGCTCTTCCTCGTCGCCTCACGCGGCCACCACGCCGAGATCGGCGGCCTCACCCCCGGCTCCATGCCCGCCTTCAGCCGCACCGTGCACGAGGAGGGCGTCCTCTTCGACAACTGGCTCCTGGTGCGCGACGGCCGCCTGCGCGAGGAGGAGACCCGCGCCCTGCTGGCGGACGCCCCGTACCCCTCGCGCGACCCGGACACCAACATCGCCGACCTGCGCGCCCAGATCGCCGCGAACGAGAAGGGCATCGCCGAGCTGCGGCGCATGACCGCGCAGTTCGGCCTCGACGTCGTGCACGCCTACATGCGGCACGTGCAGGACAACGCCGAGGAGTCCGTGCGGCGCATCGTCGCCGGCCTGGACGACGGCGACTGCGCGTACGAGACCGACAACGGCGCGGTCGTCCGCGTCGCCGTCCGCGTCGACCGCGCGACCCGCTCCGCCGTCCTGGACTTCACCGGCACCGCGCCGCAGCAGGAGGGCAACTTCAACGCGCCGCGGTCCGTGGTCATGGCCGCCGTGCTCTACGTCTTCCGCACCCTCGTCGCCGACGACATCCCGCTCAACAGCGGCTGCCTGAAGCCGCTGGACGTCCGCGTCCCCGAGGGCTCGATGCTGGCCCCGGAATACCCCGCGGCCACCGTCGCCGGCAACGTGGAGACCTCCCAGGCCGTCACGGGGGCCCTGTACGCCGCGCTCGGCGTGCAGGCCGAGGGCTCCGGCACGATGAACAACGTCACCTTCGGCAACGACCGGGTGCAGTACTACGAGACCGTCGCCAGTGGTTCCGGGGCGGGCGAGGGCTTCGACGGCGCCGACGCCGTACAGACCCACATGACCAACTCCCGGCTCACCGACCCCGAGATCCTCGAGTGGCGCTACCCCGTCCGCGTCGAGGGCTTCGCCCTGCGCGACGGCAGCGGTGGCGACGGCCGGTGGCACGGGGGCCGCGGGGCCGTCCGCCGCATCCGCTTCCTGGAACCCATGACGGTCGCCCTGCTCTCCGGCCACCGGCGGGTCGCCCCGTACGGCCTGGCCGGCGGCGGGCCCGGCGCCCTGGGCGAGAACCGGATCGAGCGCGCCGACGGCTCCGTCACCCCGCTCGGCGGCGTCGACTCCGCCGACGTCGGGCCCGGTGACGTCCTGGTCGTCGCGACGCCCGGCGGGGGCGGGTACGGGGCCGCAGGCGGCTGAGGGGGCCCGGGCGCGGGGCCGCCCGGACCGTGCCGTTTGGGATGATGTCGGTCCGAGCGCCTAGTCTGTGCGTCGTGACCACGACCGTTCCGCACCAGCTCAGCGGCGGTGTCCGGCCCGCGCCGGGGCCGGCCGCGGACGAGGGCCTGGCCCGCCGGCTCAAGGCCCTGGCCTGCACCGCGCCGCTGCACGACCTCGACGTGCGCAAGGCCAACCTCGCGGGCGAGTACTCGGTGTACGCGATGGCGGAGGTGGCCCTGGCCGTCATCGACCTGGTCACGCTCAACATGGACTTCGACACCGGTGCCGACCACGACCAGATAATCTCCCGTCTGCTGCCGCGCATCGCCGCCCAGGCCCCCGGCCGTCCCGCCGCCGAGCACGAGCGGGTGGGCCGCTGGGTCCTGGAGAACCTGATCAACGTCGGCAGCGTCGACCGCGGCTTCCGCGCCGTCTACGGCACCTTCGGCCCCGACGGGGCGTACGTCCGCCGTGACTACGACTTCAAGCTGATCGAGGAGGTACCGGGCCGCGACGGCACCGTCTACCTGCGCACCACCGACGAGGCCGTCAACGTGCTCGTCGGTGCCCTCGACACCGACGTGACCAGCGCCCAGATCGCCGCCGAGGTCAAGCTCGAGGTGCTGATCAACCGGGGCCGCCTCGCCGACGCCCAGCTCGCCGCGGAACAGGCCCGCTACCGCACGGTGCAGTACGCCGAGACGCTGCGCCGCGCCCTGGACGCCACCCGCCGCAACGTCCGGGCGGTCGACTGGATCCGCACCGTCCCCGACATGATCGACGAGGCGCTCGACCACGTCGCCGACCGCTACCGGCACGAGAACGCCATCCTGACCAACATCCGCAAGGCCAGGGACGAGTCGGAGGACCCGGAGCACAAGCGCCGTGCCGCCGAGCTCGTCGACATCGTCAAGGACTGCATCCGCCGCCACACCCAGCTGCAGTCCCGGCTGCTGGAGGCCGGGCCGATCTTCCGCGCCGAGCAGGACCGGCAGGCCTTCGCCGCACCGCGCGGCGGCGCCCTCGTCGGCATGCTCGACCTGTACGGGCAGCTGGTCGCGCCGGTCCTGCCGCTCCCGGTGGAGCAGGCCACCCGGGTCACCGACGCCTGGTTCGCCCGCGGCACGGGCCTGCGCACCCCCGCCTCGGTACGCGTCACGGACCTCGTGGACGCCCTGCTCACCCCGCCGCTGGAGCGCGAGCACCTCGGTGCCGAGATGCCCGAGCCCGACCTCGTCGCCACGCCGGACGACAGCCGGTTCAGCGAGGAGCAGCTCGAGACCGCCCTGGAACTCCTCGACCTGCCGCACGACGCCCCCCGCCGGCTGTCCGGGCTGCTCGCCGAGGCCCGCCGCCTCGATCCCGAACTGCCCTACCTGGTGGCCCTGCTGGCGGTACACGCCGCCAGCCCGCCGGTCGGCACCGCCTACCGCCAGGGCGAGGAGCGGCTGCTGTTCGCCGTGGACGACGGCACCGGGCTGGACGACCCCGAGTTCGGCGGCGCCGACCTGATCGTGGGCACGGCCCGGCTGGACGCCGCCGGGATGGCCGCCGAGCGGTCCGAGGTGGCGTGACGATGAGCGAACCGACCATCCGTACCGAGGAGACGACCCCGTGAGCGACCACCGCGACGGCGAGAGCACGCAGCCGCCCGCAGCGGCCCCCGTCCCGGCGGCCGTCACGCCGGGCGACGCCGCGGACGCCGCCCGTCTCGTCTCCTTCGGTCTCCAGCCGAAGCTGCTGCCCGGGCGCGACGTCGAGTACGCCGAGCTGATCCGGCGCTACCGCGAGGACCCGCTGTTCTCGCGCCTGGCCGACGCCGTGGCCGCCGGGCTCGGCCTGGTCGTGCTGGAGGTCTCGCCCCGGGCCGGCATGGCGCTGGCCGCCGGCGAGGACTCGGTCTTCGCCGTCCGCATGGGCGACTACTCACGCCGCGCCGCGTCCGACGCGGGCGACCGCTTTTTGCACGGCCTCGCCCACCTCGCCACCGCCGCCATGGCCTTCCCCCGCCCGGAGGACCTCGCCGACGACGCGTACATCGGCCGGGTCACCGTCAACGGCATCGACGGCTTCCTGCGCCAGGCCTGCCGCAGGCTGGAGGAACGGGCCGAGGAGCAGGGCGAGAACACCGACCCGGCCAGCGACGCCCCCGGCCTGGAGGCCGCCTGGCGGGTCTACGTGCGCCGCAGCTCCACCGGCGCCACCAAGGACGCCCGGCGCCTGGCGGGCTCCACCACCGGCATCGTCGGCAAGGCCGTCTCCTTCCTCGTCGACTCGGGGTTCCTGCAGCGCACGGGTGACGAGTCGGGCGGCACCTACCGCACCACCGCCCGCTACCAGCTCCAGGTGCGCGACATGGCGGGCAGCGCCGCCATGGCCGAGCTCCTCGACCTCGGGATCGTGCCCCGGGCCGGTGACTCGGCGGCCCTGATGCCGGCCGCGGACGGCGACGACCTCGACCTCGTGACCGGAGCCGGCCTGCCCTTCCACTCCTGAAGCGGCGCCCCGCCCCCGCACCCGCCTCCCGGATCCTGCCGATCCACCCGAACCCGCCGACCACAGACCACCACGAGAGCCCCCCATGTACGAGCTGTCCCGGGTCCGCCTCTACTCCATCGGGCCCGCCGGTGCGCGCTACGCCGACACCGTGCTGGACCTGCGCGGAGTCGGCGAGCCCGTGCCGCACCCCGCCCCCGCCCAGGCGGAGTTCTTCGAGGACGAGCCGACCGGCCCGCCGCGCCGTCCGGCACCGGCGGGGGTGCTGTTCCTGGAGAACGGCGGCGGCAAGTCCGTCCTGCTCAAGCTGATCTTCTCGGTCATGCTGCCCGGTCACCGCAACACCCTGGGCGGCGCCAGCTCCGGAGTGCTCCGCAAGTTCCTGCTGGCCGACGACTGCGGCCACGTCGCCCTGGAGTGGCAGCACACGGTCACCGGCGAGCTGGTCGTCGTCGGCAAGGTCAGCGAGTGGCGCGGACGCCAGGTCTCCTCCGACCCGCGCAAGTTCGCCGAGGCCTGGTACTCCTTCCGGCCCGGTCCGGGGCTCAGCCTGGACTCGCTGCCCGTCGCCGAGTCCACCGCGGTGCGGACGCCCGTCGAGGGCGCCTCGGGTGCCCGCGGGCGCCGCCGCACCATGAAGGGCTTCCGCGACGCCGTGACCGACGCCGCACGCTACTACCCGCACCTGGAAGTGGTGTGGGAGGAGATCCACGACCGGTGGAACGAGCACCTGGGCGAGCTCGGTCTGGACCCCGAACTCTTCCGCTACCAGCGGGAGATGAACGCCGACGAGGGCGAGGCGGCCGGCCTGTTCGCGGTGAAGAAGGACTCCGACTTCACCGACCTCCTGCTGCGCGCGGTCACCGACACCCGGGACACCGACGGCCTCGCCGACCTCGTGCACGGCTTCGCGGGCAAGCTGGGCCGCCGGGCCGAACTCACCGCGGAACGCGACTTCACGGCGGGCTCCCTCGAACTGCTCGGCCGCATCGTCGACACCACCGCCGCCCGCGACCAGGCACGCGGCGTCCACGCCCAGTCCGAGCGCCGCAGCCGCGCCCTGGCCCGCAGGCTGTCCGCGCGCGCCCGCGAGGAGCGGGGCCGCGCCGCCGAGCTGGCACAGGAGACGGCCCGTGCCGCGCACACCGTCACCGACGCCGAGGCCGCCCGCGGCCGCAGCGCCCTGGTCGCCGCCGAACTCGCCTACCGGCACGCCTCGCTGGCCCTGGCGTCCGGCGAGAAGAGCGCCACCGCGCTGCGCCGCGAACTCAACGACGCCCGGACGCTGCAGTCCGCCTGGCAGGCCGCGGAGATCGTGCTGCGGCACCGGGCCGCAGCCGACCGCATGACCCGGGTCACCACCGCCATCCGCGAGGCGGAACGGGACGCCGCGCCCGCACTCGCTGCCCGTGCGAAGGCCGCGGGCGATCTCGTCCGCGTGCTGCGGGCCGCCGCGGACACCGCCGACGAGCGGGCGGACGCGGAGGAGGAGCGGTCCGCGGGTCTCCAGGCGCAGTCCGAGGCGGCGCACCGCGACGCCACCGCCGCCGCGACGGAGGCACAGCGCGCGCGCAGCGAGTCCGGGCACCTGGTGCAGCGGCTGGCGGAGGTCGAGCAGGAGACCGCCGAGGCGGTCCGGACGGGCTGGCTGGACGACTCCGCCCCCGACGCCGACCCGGCCCGCGCCGCCCTGGAGGCCTCGGACGCGGAGAAGGCCGCCGCGACCGCCGCGGAGGCCGCGCGTGACGCCGCCCGCCGGGCCGGCGACCGGGCCCGCGAGGCCGCCGCCGCCGACGCGCGCGCCGAACTGTCCGCCGCCCGCGCGGCGGACGCCCTCGCCGCGGCCGAGGCCGCCCACTCCGCCGAGTCACGCGTCGCGGACGCCCTCGCGGCCGAGCCGCGCCTGGCCGAACTGCTCAGCCTGCCGCCCGCGGGGGCCCCCGGCACCGTCCCGGCGGCCGGCACCGCGGGGGACACCGCCGCGGACCGCGGCCCCGCCGCCATCCCCGCGCAGACCTCCGCGGCCCGGCGCACTGCGCCCGGGGCCGGACGGCGTCCCGCCGAGCAGGGCCCGCTGACCGCGGCCGAACTCGACACCTTCGCGGAGCCGCTGCAGGAGATGCTGGACGGCGCGGTGGCCTCCGCCGAGCGGCAGTTGTTCGACCTGCGCACCGCCGCCGCCGACGACGCCCGCATCCTGGCCGCGCTCGGCGACGGCGGGCTGCTGCCGCCGGGCCCCGACGTCCTCGCCACCGTCGAGTACCTGGGCGAGCACGGCATCCCCGCGCTCCCCGGCTGGCGGTACCTGGCCCAGGCCGTCGATCCGGCCGACCACGCCGCCGTGCTCGCCGCGCGCCCGGAACTGGTGGACGGCGTGATCGTCACCGACCCCCAGAGCTACCTGCGGGCCCGCGAGGTGCTGGCGCAGGCGGCCCTGCTGCCGCGGTCGACCGTCACGGTCGGCACGGCGGCGGCGCTGCTCGCCCCGCCGCCCCCGGCGGGCACCGAGCCCGAGCTCTTCCTCGTCCCGCCCAACCCGGCCATGCACGACGAACTGGCCGCCGACGGCGAGCGCCAGGCGTTGCGCGGCCGCGCGACCGCCCGCGAGGAGGACATCCGCGGGCTCGCCGCCCGCCTGGCCGAGGACCGCACGCTGGCCGCCCGCCTCTCCTCGTGGCGTGCGGGCTGCCCGAGCGGCCGGCTTGCCGAACTCGCCGCAGCCGTGGAGACCGCCCGGGAGACCGCGGGGGCCGCCCGCGAGGAGCTCGCCGAGGCACGCTCCGTGCGGGTGGAGGCCGACGAGGCCGCCGCCGAGGCGACCGCCCTGCGCGACGAGCGCCAGGAGGTGGCGCAGCAGGCCCGGCGGGCCGCCGACGCGCTCGCCGGTCTCGCCTTCCGGCTGCGGGAGCGGGCCAACTGGCAGCGCAGGACGCGCGAGCTGGCCGAGGACGCCGTCGAGGCCGAGACGCGCGCCGAGGCCTGCCTGACCCTGGCGCGCGCCGCCGACGAGGACCGCCGTGCCGCCCAGCGCGCCGCGGACGACGCGCGGCGTACCGCGCGCGTGCTCCGCGCCGAGCGCTCGGAGATCACCGGCGCCCCCGACGAGGCCCTGGAGGACGAGGACGGCGCCGGGCAGCCGGCCGGCTCGCTGCCCGCCCTGCGCGAGGCCTACCGCGCGGCCTCCCAGGTGTACGAGAAGGTGGGCGTCGGCGCCGACCTGCGGGCCGAACAGGCCCGCGCCGAGAGCACCGAGCAGTCCGCGCTCGCCGAACTGGAGCGCCTCACCAACAAGGTGCGCACCCGCGCCGCGCAGCTGCTGGAGGGCCCGGACGGCGCCGACGGCCCGTCGCGGCAGGCCGCGGCCGCCCGCGCGGAACAGCTGGTGGCCACCCTGGACTCCCGCGCCGCCGCCGCGAGCGAGCAGCTCGGCCGGCTGCGCGGCGAGGCCGAGCGGCACGCCCCGGCGGACGGCGGGACGCACACCGAGCTCCCCGGGGAACTGCTGCCCCGCGACGCCGAGCACGCCCAGGAGCTGCTGCGCGGTGCCAACGGCGAACTGGCCACCCGCACCGATGCGCTGGCCCACGCCCGGGACGGCCACGGCGACCTGGTGCGCGCGCACCGCGCCGCCGAGGACGCCGCGAGCGGCTTCGACGAACTCGCCGCACTGCTGCGGGACCTGCTCCGCGACGGCGACCGGCAGTCCGAGGACGGCGAGGAGGAGCCGGAGCCGTACTCCGGCTCCCTGGAGGAGGCCAGGACCGCCGTCGCCGAGACCCGCCGCGGCCTGCGCGGCTGTGCCGCCGACCTGTCGGCGGCCGAGTCGCAGTTGCGCGAGGCCTGCGACGTCCTCGTACGGCACGCCAACGCCGCCCGCTACGAGCAGGTGCGCACCCCGGCCCGCCAGCAGATCCGCGAACTGCCCGCGTCCGCACTCCCCGAGCACGCGGCGGCCTGGCACGCCGCCTTCGAGCCGCGGCTGCGCGTCCTGACCGACGAGCTGGAACAGCTGGAGCGCAACCGCGACAGCATCGTGGACCGGCTGCGCGGCATGGTGGAGTCCTCGCTGACCACCTTGCGGTCGGCGCAGCGGCTGTCCCGCCTGCCGGAGGGGCTGGGGGAGTGGTCGGGGCAGGAGTTCCTGCGGATCCGCTTCGACGACCCGGACCACGCGGCGCTCGACGAGCGGCTCGGCGCCGTGATCGACGAGGCGACCCGGGCGGCCGTCCGCAAGAACTCCGACCTGCGCCGGGACGGCATGTCGCTGCTGCTGCGCGGGGTCGCGGCCGCCCTCGAACCCAGGGGGGTGGCCGTCGAGATCCTCAAGCCGGACGCCGTGCTGCGCGCCGAGCGCGTCCCCGTCGGGCAGATGGGAGACGTCTTCTCCGGCGGCCAGCTGCTCACCGCGGCCATCGCCCTGTACTGCACGATGGCCGCGCTGCGCAGCAACGACCGCGGCAGGGACCGGCACCGGCACGCGGGCACGCTCTTCCTCGACAACCCGATCGGCCGCGCCAACGCCACCTATCTGCTGGAGCTGCAGCGCGCGGTCGCCGACGCGCTGGGCGTCCAGCTGATCTACACCACGGGTCTGTTCGACACCACGGCGCTCGCCGAGTTCCCGCTGGTCGTACGGCTGCGCAATGACGCGGACCTGCGCGCGGGCCTGAAGTACATCAGCGTCGAGGAGCACCTGCGGCCCGGACTGCCCGCGACGGACCCGGAGTCCGAGCCGGTGCACGGCGAGATCACGGCGACGCGGATGTTCCGCCGCCCGGCGGACCAGCCGGCCCCGCAGGGCGGCTGACCTCCGGGCGGCCCGTGCCGAAGGCCGTCCGGGCCCACGGGAGGGTGCGCCTCCCTCAGGCGGTACGCGCGCCGGTACCGGGCAGTTGCCGGCGCCGTGCGGCGGCGCGGGCCCCGGCCCGGGCCCGGCGCCGTTCCCGTCGGCGCTCGCGGCGCAGCCTGCGGGCCGCGCTGCTCGGGCTGGACACCACGCCGTTGCGCTGGTTCCAGACCTGGCGGGTGATCCACACGTCCAGCACCGCCCAGGTGGCGACGACGGTGAAGGCTATGGCGGTGAGCATCGCCGGCGCCGCTAGCCAGGACTCACCGGCCGCCCCCAGCATGGCGATCACCGCGGCGATCAGGGTCAGTGCGACGACGAGCACGGCCC
Organism: Streptomyces sp. PA03-1a; assembly: GCF_033792805.1. NCBI lineage: Bacteria > Bacillati > Actinomycetota > Actinomycetes > Kitasatosporales > Streptomycetaceae > Streptomyces > Streptomyces sp. PA03-1a. The sequence continues at coordinate 8,620 of NZ_JARAVO010000176.1, read as the reverse complement.
GCACGGCCGCCCGGCGCACCGGGTCGGGCATGCGTGGCCGCCCGACGGGCTCATCGACCCACAACGGCCGCCGGGTCTTCCGCGGCGGAATGTCGCGATCCAGTGCGTCCTCGACGAGGTCGTCCATGAAATCTGCTCCCCTGCGGGATACCGGTGATGCGGTGCCGGATCCCCGATGTCCGACTCCAGAGTGGCTGCCCGGTTTCCGCCGATGAATGCCCTCCGCATTCCGGAGCACCCCTCCCCTCCTGTCATACGACGGAATGGCACCGCGGGTTCCCTGTGCGGTGCATTTCGGCCAGCCGTGCCGGCCGTTCATCCGTACGAATCGGGTCGTCCCGGGGCAAGAGCGGAAGCAGGGCTTTCGGATTGCTCATCCGGCAGTAGTAGGCTCGCGCCGTTTGCAGTCGGAACACGACAGCCCTTGACCGGGTTTGACGTTGGGGAGGCCATGCGCTTTCGCGGTACGACGATCCGGCGGAAGATCGTGGCACTGCTGCTCATTCCGCTGGTGTCCCTCACGGCCATCTGGGCCTTCGCCGCAACTCTGACGGGACGTCAGGTCTGGGGCCTCTTCGGCGTCGAGCAGACCGTCAACGCACTCGGTTACCCGGTCGAGGACAGCATCCAGGCGCTCCAGCAGGAACGCCGTTCCGCCATGCTCTACTTGGCCGATCCTCGACGTTCCGACGCCCGCGGCACCCTGCTCGCCCGCGAGCGCGAGACGGACAAGGTGATCGCCCGGCTGCGCGGCAACGCGGCCTCCGGCGCCAACCGGGAGCGGCTGGCCCCCGACGCGCTGCGCCGGCTCGACCTGGTCGTCCGCGAGTTCGGCGGCCTGGAGACGCTGCGCGACAAGGTCGGCAAGGGTACCATCGGCCGCAACGACGCCTTCGCCGCGTACAGCGGCCTCTTCGACCCGGCCTATGCGTTCCTGGACTCGCTGAACCCGCTCAACAACGTCGCCATCGACAAGCAGGGCCGCGCCCTCATCCAGGTCACCCGGGCCCGCGAGGCGATCAGCCAGGAGGACGCCCTCATGGTGGCGGCCATCGCGGCGGGCCGCATGAGCGCCGCCGAGATGCGCTCCTTCACCTTCGCCGTCGCCGAGCAGCGCGCCTACTACGCCGACAACCTCCACCTGCTGACCGCCGACGAGCGCGCCCTTTACGACGCCTACTGGGCGGGGCCCTCCGGCCGCGCCCTGCGTGCCGCCGAGGACGCGGTCATCTCCGCGGGCGCGTCCGGCGCGCCCCAGGCCGCCGACCGCGCGTCCTGGCAGACCACGGCCACCACCGCGCTGACCGACCTGGACCGCCTGGGCGTCGAGGCGGGCGACCTGCACAAGAAGCGTGCCGAACCGATCGGCATGCGGCTGGTCGCCATCGCCGCGGTCGCCGGTGGCCTCGGCCTGATCGCGGTCGTCGCCTCCGTCTTCGTCTCCATACGCGTCGGCCGCAGCCTGATCCGCGACCTGTCCCGGCTCCGGAAGGAGGCCCAGGAGGTCTCCGGCGCCCGGCTGCCGCGCGTCATGCGCCGTCTCGCCGCGGGCGAGGAGGTCGACGTCGAGACCGAGGCGCCGCGGCTGGACTACCCCGACGACGAGGTCGGCCAGGTCGGCAAGGCCGTCAACACCCTGCAACGGGCGGCTGTCGAAGCCGCCGTGCGCCAGTCCGAGATGCGTCGCGGCGTCTCCGAGGTCTTCGTCAACCTCGCCCGTCGCAGCCAGGTGCTGCTGCACCGCCAGCTCACCCTGCTGGACGCCATGGAGCGGCGCACCGAGGACCCGCAGGAACTCGCCGACCTCTTCCGCCTCGACCACATGACCACCCGCATGCGCCGCCACGCCGAGGGCCTGGTGATCCTCTCCGGCGCGGTGCCGTCCCGGCAGTGGCGCAAGCCGGTGCAGCTGATGGACGTGGTGCGGGCGGCCGTCGCCGAGGTCGAGGACTACGAGAGGGTCGACGTGCGCCGGCTGCCGCGGCTCGCCGTCACCGGCCACGGCGTCGCCGACCTCACCCACCTCATCGCCGAGCTCATCGAGAACGCCACCGTGTTCTCGCCGCCGCACACCAGCGTCCAGGTACACGGCGAGTCCGTCGCCAACGGCTTCGTCCTGGAGATCGACGACCGCGGCCTCGGGCTCACCCCCGACGCCATGCTGGAGGCGAACCTCCGCCTCGCCGAGACCCCCGAGTTCGAGCTCTCCGACACCGACCGGCTCGGGCTGTTCGTCGTCAGCCGGCTGGCCCAGCGCCAGGGCGTCCGCGTCTCGCTGCGCCAGTCCCCGTACGGCGGCACCACGGCCGTGGTGTTCGTCCCGGCGTCGCTCCTCACCGAGTCCGGCGAGGACCAGCCGGACAAGCCCCTGGACGAGACCCTCGACGGGCCCCGCGACGAGACCGCCGTTGCGGCCGTCGTGGAGGCCCGGGCGCCGGCCGAACCGGACGAGCCCCGGGTCGCACCGATGTCGGCCGCCACCGAGCACAGCTTCCGTCAGTGGGGCCTGGTCCCGGAGCCGGACGACGAGCCGCGCGAGCACCGGCCGCACGTGCCGGAGACCGTGGGGACACCGGCGCTGACGGCCGCACCCGACGCGGTGCCGGCGGACGCGCCCACGGTCCTGCCGCGTCGCCGCCGGACCCCGGTCCTGGTCGCCGAGAACGGCCGGCCGGTCGGCGAGGCGCCGCGGCCCGCCGACCCCGCACCGCAGGAGGAGCCCGCCGGCGCGGGACTGCCCCGCCGGGTCCGCCAGGCCAGCCTCGCCCCGCAGCTGCGCAGCGACTCCACCACCCAGACCCGTAGCGCCGCCACCGGCGGCGCGGACGACGACGGCGGGCACGAGCGCTCGCCCGAGGAGGTGCGCGACCGCATGGCCTCACTGCAGCGAGGATGGCTGCGTGGCCGCGCGGACACCGCCGACGACCTCGGCACCGACGGCACCGACGACGTCCGCCCCACCGACCGCCCGGGAACCACCCCGGCGGAGCGAGGGGGCGACAGCGCAACCAGATCCACCACGGAGGGGAACGGTCCATGACCGCACCATCGAGCCCGACCCGCGAGCTCAGCTGGCTTCTCGACGAACTCGTCGGCCGCGTGGCCAGCATCCGCAAGGCGCTGGTGCTCTCCAGCGACGGCCTGGCCACCGGCGCGTCCGAGGGCCTGACCCGTGAGGACGCCGAGCACCTCGCCGCCGTCGCCTCCGGCTTCCACAGCCTCGCCAAGGGCGTCGGCCGGCACTTCGAGGCCGGCAAGGTCCGGCAAACCCTCGTGGAGCTGGACGAGGCCTTCCTGTTCGTCACCGCCGCGGGTGACGGCAGCTGCCTGGCCGTGCTCGCCGACGCCGACTCCGACGTCGGACAGGTCGCCTACGAGATGGCGCTGCTGGTGAAGCGGGTCGGCGTGCACCTCGCGACCGCCCCGCGGACCGACGACGACGACGCGGCGCGGGCGGTGTGACGAGGACGTCATGACTTCCGAAGCGGACCGCTGGTACGACGACGACGCCGGGCCCGTGGTGCGGCCGTACGCCATGACACGCGGCCGTACCAGCCATGCCGCGGAAGCCCGGCTCGACCTGATCGCCCTGGTGGTCGCCGAGTCGCGCAGCGCGGACGACGACGCCGACGTCGACCGCACCCTGTCGCCCGAGCACCTCGACATCGTCGAACTGTGCCGGGAGCAGCCGATGTCGGTCGCCGAGCTGGCGGCCGACCTCGACCTGCCCGTGGGCGTCGTCCGGGTGCTCATCGGCGACGTCCTGGAGTCCGGGCTGGTCCACGTCAGCCGGCCCGTCCCACCGGCGGAGCTGCCCGACGCGGGGCTGCTGCGCGACGTGATCGACCGCCTGCGCGCGCTGTGAACCCGCCCGGGGGCGCCGCGGCGGGGACCTCACCCGGCCCGCGACGCCCCCCGGTGCACGGCCTGAGGGTCCGCCACGCGGGGTCCCGCGGCCGCCGGGTGGGCCCGCGGGCGGGTAACGGCCCGCGGACCGCTGGTAGTTGTCCGGTCGGATCGTAGTAATGTTCCACTGCCACAGCTGATCGCCCGACGCAGTCCCTAGGACCCAGGATGCCGCTGACCTGTGTAAACGGCACGACCGGAGGAGTGAGCCATGGCTTTCGGACGCTCTGAACGCCGTCCCTCCCCCGTCGAGCCCGTCACGCTGAAGATCCTGGTGGCGGGCGGCTTCGGCGTGGGCAAGACCACGCTCGTCGGCGCGGTCAGCGAGATCCGCCCGCTGCGCACCGAGGAGACGCTCAGCGAGGTGGGCCGGCCCGTCGACGACACCGCGGGCGTCGAGGCCAAGCGCACCACCACCGTGGCCATGGACTTCGGCCGGATCACCCTCCGCGACGACCTCGTGCTCTACCTGTTCGGCACGCCGGGCCAGGACCGCTTCTGGTTCCTGTGGGACGAGCTGGCGCAGGGCGCCCTGGGGGCGGTCGTCCTCGCGGACACCCGGCGCCTGGAGGACTGCTTCTCCGCGATCGACTACTTCGAGCGCCGTGGCATCCCCTTCGCCGTGGCCGTCAACGTCTTCGATGGGGCCGAGCGGCATCCTGCCGAGACGGTGCGCGACGCACTCGACCTCGACCCCGAGGTGCCGCTGGTGACGTGCGACGCGCGGGACCGCGCCTCGGCGAAGAAGGTGCTCATCACCGTGGTCGAGCACGCGGCCCAGGTGGCCGGCGACCGCCGGGCGGCCGCCGCCAACTGAGCCGCGCGCCGCGGCTGCGGGCGGGCGGGCCGGTCAGCCCCCGGCCGCCGGTGCGGGGTTGTCGTCCTCGTCCTCGTCCTGCCAGCCGAAGCTCCGCTCGACCGCCTTCTTCCAGCGGCGGTACTCCTTCTCACGGGTCTTCTCGTCCATCCGCGGCTGCCACTCGGCGTCCTTCTGCCAGTGCGCCTTGAGCGTGTCCAGCCCGTCCCACACGCCGGTGGCGAGCCCCGCGGCGTAGGCCGCGCCCAGCGCCGTGGTCTCCGAGATCCGCGGCCGCACCACCGGGACGCCCAGCACGTCCGCCTGGTGCTGCATCAGCAGGTTGTTGGACGTCATGCCGCCGTCGACCTTGAGCCCGGTGATGTGCACGCCGGAGTCCTGGTACATCGCGTCGACGACCTCGCGGGTCTGCCAGCTGGTCGCCTCCAGCACCGCACGCGCCAGGTGCGCCTTGGTGACGTACCGGGTCAGGCCGGTGACCACGCCGCGCGCGTCGGAGCGCCAGTACGGGGCGAAGAGCCCGGAGAAGGCGGGGACGATGTACGCGCCCCCGTTGTCCGGCACGCTCGCCGCGAGCGCCTCGATCTCGTCCGCCGCGGTGATGATGCCGAGGCTGTCGCGGAACCACTGCACCAGGGCGCCGGTGATGGCGATCGACCCCTCCAGGCAGTAGACCGGCGCCTCCCCGCCCAACCGGTAGCCCATCGTGGTGAGCAGTCCGTTCTTCGACGGCACGGGCCGGTTCCCGGTGTTGAGCAGCAGGAAGCTGCCCGTCCCGTAGGTGTTCTTGGCGTCGCCCGTCCCGTAGCAGGCCTGGCCGAAGATCGCGGCCTGCTGGTCGCCGAGGGCCGAGGCCACGGGTACGCCGCCCAGCTGGCCGACCGCCGTGCCGTACACCTCGGAGGAGGAGCGGATCTCCGGGAGGACGGCCTCGGGGACGTTCATCGCGGCGAGGATCGCCGGGTCCCACTCCATCGACTCCAGGTTCATCAGCATCGTGCGGCTCGCGTTGGTGACGTCCGTGACGTGGACGCCGCCCTCCGTGCCGCCCGTCAGGTTCCAGATCAGCCAGGAGTCGATGGTGCCGAAAGCGATCTCGCCGTTCTCCGCGCGGCGGCGCAGCCCCGGCACGTTGTCCAGCAGCCAGGCCGCCTTGGGACCGGAGAAGTAGCTGGCGAGCGGCAGTCCGGTGGACTCGCGGAAGCGGTCCTGGCCGTCCTGGCCGCCGAGCCGGTCGCACAGCGCGGCGGTGCGGGTGTCCTGCCACACGATCGCGTTGTGCACCGGGCGGCCGGTGGTGCGGTCCCACAGCACGGTGGTCTCGCGCTGGTTGGTGATGCCGAGCGCGCTGAGCTGGTCCGCGCGCAGCCGGGCCTTGGCGAGCGCACCGGCCACCACGGCCTGGACCTTGGACCAGATCTCGGTGGCGTCGTGCTCCACCCAGCCCGGCTTGGGGAAGATCTGGCGGTGCTCGCGCTGGTCGAGCGCCACGATCGACCCGCCGGAGTCGAAGACGATGCAGCGGCTGGAGGTCGTTCCCTGGTCGATGGCGGCCACGTATCGGATCGCCTGGTCGGAGGTTTCGGTCATGACCGCCTCACTTGAACGCGACGTTGTAGATGAGACCGGACAGTGCACCGCCGATCAGCGGGCCGGCCACCGGGATCCAGGCGTACGCCCAGTCGGAGGTGCCCTTGAACGGGATCGGCAGGACGGAGTGGACGATGCGCGGCCCGAGGTCGCGGGCCGGGTTGATGGCGTAGCCGGTGGGACCGCCCAGGGAGAGCCCGATGCCGGTCACGAGCAGCGCCACGATCAGGGTGCCGGTACCGGTCTCGCCGAGTCCCTTGCTGAGGCCGAAGGCCAGGATCGGCAGGACGAGACCCATGGTGGCGATCGCCTCCGTCATCAGGTTCTGCCACCAGACGCGGATCTCGGGGACGGTGGAGAAGACGGCGAGCGTGGGCTGACGGGTCTCCTCGGCACGGTTCGCCGCGAACTGGCCGTAGTACACCAGCCAGCACAGGACGGCGCCCAGCATCGCGCCGACGAGCTGCCCGGCGAGGTAGACCGGCACCTGGCTCCACTTGCCCGAGCTGATGGCGACGCCGAAGGTCACGGCGGGGTTCAGCTGCCCGCCGGACAGCGGGCCTGCGGTGTACGCGCCGGCCAGGACCGCGAGGCCCCAGCCGAACGAGATGACGATCCACCCGGATGCCCGGGCCTTCGAGTGGTGGAGGAGCACCCCGGCCACCACGCCGGCGCCGAACAGGATCAGGATCGCCGTTCCGATGATCTCGCCGACAAAGACGTCTCCGTTGGAATACATGACGGCTCCTTCGTGCAGGCGCACGTGTCGGGCATGCGCCGCCAGAGAATGGCGCACGGAGACCCGGGTACGGAGGGTCCCGCCTCCCGCCCGGCCTCCGCGCCACCCGGAAGTGTTGTCGCGGGGTGATGGAGCGTCAAGGTATCGGACAGATCACCTGATTACGACCACCGACGAGCCGTGCCCGAACAGGCCTTGGTTCGCCGTCACCCCCACGCGGGCCCCGGTGACCTGCCGGGGCCCGGACCGGTCGCGCAACTGCCAGGTCAGCTCGCACACCTGCGCGAGCGCCTGGGCGGGCACGGCCTCCCCGAAGGAGGCCAGGCCGCCGCTGGGATTGACCGGAATCCGCCCCCCGAGCGACGTGGCCCCGTCGCGCAGCAGCTTCACCGCCCCGCCCGGCGGGCACAGGCCGAGGTCCTCGTACCAGTCCAGCTCCAGCGCCGTCGACAGGTCGTACACCTCCGCCAGGTCCAGGTCCTCGGGACCGATGCCGGCCTCCTCGTACGCGGCGCGGGCGACGGACGCCCGGAAACCGGTGGCCGGCTCCCGGGGCGCGACGGCGAGGGAGGAGTCGGTGGCGATGTCGGGGAGGTCGGGCACCGTGCGCGGATAGACCGGGGTGACGGTGGAGACCGCGCGGATCCGCACCGGATCCGCCGTCGCGCGGCGCCGGGCGAAGTCCAGGCTGGACAGGACGACGGCGGCGCCCCCGTCGGAGGTGGCGCAGATGTCGAGCAGCCGCAGCGGGTCGGCCACGACGGGGGAGACCGCCACCTCGGCGGCCGTGACCGGCGTCCGGTAGCGGGCGAGCGGGTTGGCGGCGCCGGCGGCCGCGTTCTTCACCTTGACCCGGGCGAAGTCCTCGGGAGTGTCGCCGTGCAGGGCCATGCGGCGGCGCGCGTACAGCCCGAAGTAGGTGGGGTTGGTGGCCCCGAGCACGCGGAAGCGCAGCCAGTCCGGGTCGTCGGGCCGGTCGCCCCCGGCGGGCGCGAAGAAGCCCTTGGGGGCCGCGTCCGCGCCGACGACCAGGGCGGTGTCCACCAGGCCGGCGAGGATGTGGGCCCGGGCGGTGTCGAGGGCCTGGGCCCCGGAGGCGCAGGCGGCGTAGACGCTGGCCACGCGGGCGCCCTGCCAGCCCAGCGCCTGGGCGAAGGCCGCCCCGGCCACGTAGCCGGGGTAGCCGCCGCGCACCGTGTCCGCGCCGACGACCAGTCCGACGTCCCGCCAGTCCAGCCCGGCGTCGGCGAGCGCGGCGCGCGCCGCCGCGACCCCGTACCGGGTGAAGGGGCGGCCCCACTTGCCCCAGGGGTGCATGCCGACGCCGAGCACGGCCACGTCATGGCTCATCGCCCGCCTCCCACGGGGCGCCAGTGCCAGGTGGTCCAGGTGTGCTCCGCGTCCTCGTACAGCACGCCGGGCACCAGCTCGACCTCCATGCCGACGGCCAGATCGGCCACGCCCGTCCCGGGCGCGGCCTGTCCGAGCACGATCATCCGTTCCGCCGTCAGTTCCACCGCCACCAGGACGCGGGGTTCCCAGGGGCGTGAGGGGTCGCAGGGGTACGG
>NZ_JARAVO010000175.1:0-20832 GCF_033792805.1 Streptomyces sp. PA03-1a | reverse complement strand
CAGCCGTTCCCACTCTGCGTCTGTCAGATCACCCCGCCCCATGTCCACATCAACGACCTGGACGGCGAGTAGTCACATGATCGGGCGGACAAGTCCTAGGGTCCCGGGAACCCGAACGCCCCGCCCGTGCGTATGACGGGCGGGGCGATTCCGCTGCGAAGGGCTGACACATGACCGACCAGGCCGTCCGCTGCTACCGGCACCCGGACCGGGAGACCGGCATCCGCTGTTCCCGCTGCGAGCGGCCGATCTGTCCGGAGTGCATGATCAACGCGTCGGTGGGCTTCCACTGCCCGGAGTGCGTGCGGGAGGGCCGTCGTGCGGCCCAGGCCGCCGAACCCCGCACGGTGGCGGGCGGTTCGGTCGCCGGGGACCCCCGGCTGGTCACCAAGATCCTGATCGGGCTGAACCTGCTGGTGTTCCTGCTCGCCAAGGTCGAGGGCAAGCAGTTCGTCACCGAGCTGGGGCTCTTCGTCCCGTGCTACGCCCCTGGCACCGCGGTGTGCGGCGTGGCGGGCGGGCCGGGCGAGTGGTACCGGCTGGTGAGCTCGATGTTCCTCCACGAGGACTTCGCGCACATCGCCTTCAACATGCTCTCGCTGTGGTGGATCGGCGGCCCGCTGGAGACGCTGCTCGGCCGGGCCCGCTACACCGCGCTCTACCTGGTCGCGGGGCTGGGGGGCGGCGCGCTGGTGGTGCTGCTGGCCCCGGAGACCCTGACCTTGGGTGCCTCGGGCGCGATCTACGGGCTCTTCGGCGCCACGGCCGTCTTCGTGAAGCGGCTGCGGATGGACATGCGGCCCGTCCTGATCCTGCTCGGGCTGAACCTGCTGTTCACCTTCACCTGGGGGAACATCAGCTGGGAGGCGCACATCGGCGGTCTCGTCACCGGGGCGATCATCGCCGTCGCGATGGCGTACGCGCCCCGCTCGCGCCGGGCGCTGGTCCAGTGGGGGACGTGCGTGGCGATGCTGCTCGCCGTGGCGGTCACGGTGTGGGCCGGGGTCGCGAATATCTCCGGCTAGGCCGTAACGCGCAGCGTTGATCAGACGTTATCCACAGAGAGGCGGAGGCCTCCTGTGCATCCTGTGGGCGAGCCGTGCGCGTGCCCCTACACACCGTGTCTGACCTGCAAGATCAGCGAAAGACCGGTGGTCCGTACATCGGACCACCGGTCACACCGGTGTCAACCGGCTGGCGGTTATCCACAGATCATGCGACCTTTTCAACACTGTGGATGACGCCTGTGGATAACTGTGCGATCTGCTACTTCCACTGCGTGGACACGACGAACCCGCCCGCGATGAAGCCGAAGCCGACGGCGATGTTCCAGTTGCCCAGCTGCTCGATCGGGAAGCTGCCCTGCGTCACGTAGAAGACCACGATCCAGGCCAGGCCGACGAGGAACAGTGCCAGCATGAGCGGAGCCACCCAGCCGCGGCCGGACTTCAGCTTTATGGGGGTGGTCTTCTCCGGGGGCGGAGTGAAGTCGGCCTTCTTGCGGATCCGTGACTTCGGCACGAGGGACTCTCCTGTCGATGCGCTGCGTAACCGCGCGTGTGACGTCTTGTATGAGCGGCCCGACGGCAGGGGGGCCCACGCCTCCGGGCGTCCGTTAGCGTAGTGCTTCCGCGGGTTGGAAGGAGATAAGGCTACGGTGAGCAATCCGGTGGACGCCTCCCCGGGCCCCCGATCCGCCCGGTCTGTGGTGCTTCGTGTGCTCAGCGCCGGGGTCTTCGCGATGGCCGGTCTGCTGTTCTGGATGAGCTTCGACACCGCCAAGGGCCTGGACATCCGCACCGACGACCCGCTGCTGCGCCTGTCGGACCGTGTCCAGGAGAAGAGCCGGCAGAACGAGCAGCTGGAGAACGAGCTCGCCGGGGTGCGCGAGGACGTCGACGGACTCGCCCACACCGACAGCGGCGTCAGCGACGCCACGCGCAAGGAGCTGGCGCGGCTCGGCGCCGAGGCCGGCACCCTGAAGCTCGCCGGTCCCGCCGTCTCCGTCACCCTGAACGACGCGCCGCCGGACGCGACGGCGCTCGTCCCGGGCGTGCCGAATCCGCAGCCGAACGACCTCGTGATCCACCAGCAGGACCTGCAGGCCGTGGTCAACGCCCTGTGGGCGGGCGGCGCCTCCGGCATCAAGGTGATGGACCAGCGGCTGATCTCCACCAGCGCGGTGCGCTGCGTCGGCAACACGCTCATCCTGCAGGGCCGCGTCTACTCCCCGCCCTACACCATCACGGCCGTCGGCGACCAGGAGAAGCTGCACAAGGCGCTCGACGCCAGCCCCGCGATCCAGAACTACCTGCAGTACGTCCAGGCCTACGGGCTCGGCTGGAAGGTCGAGGACGAACGACGGGTGACTCTTCCCGGCTACTCCGGCACAGTGGACCTGCAGTACGCCAAGCCTGTGGGGTGATCATGCGCCTGGTGGTGCGGACGCTGAGCGAATTGTGCATCACCGTGGGCGCGCTGATCGTGCTCTTCGTCTGCTACGTGCTGTTCTGGACCGGCGTACGGGCGGACCGCGCGATGGACGGGGAGATCGACCGGCTGCAGGACCGCTGGGCGACCGGGCCGGTCGCCGCGGCCGCCCCGTCCCCCGGGGGCACGGGCGCTGCCACCCCCTCGGCGTCCCCTTCCCCGTCGGGGCCGGCCGCGGCGCCGTACCGGGACGGCACGGCCTTCGCGGTGATGTACGTCCCGCGGCTGGGCCGTTCCTGGCACAAGCCCGTGCTGGAGGGGACGGGCACCGGCACCCTGAAGAAGGGCCTCGGCCACTACGCGGACACCGCCCGGCTCGGCGCCGTGGGCAACTTCGCCGTCGCCGGCCACCGCCGCACCTACGGCGACCCGTTCAAGGACTTCCCCAGGCTGCGCAAGGGCGACGAGGTCGTCCTGACCGACGGGCGCACCTGGTACACCTACGAGATCGACCGCGCACCCTACCGCACCGTCCCCACCGACGTCGCTGTGATCGATCCCGTCCCGGAGAAGTCCGGGTACACGGTTCCCGGCCGCTATCTGACCCTGACCACCTGCGATCCCGAGTGGGGCCACAGCCACCGGCTCATCACCTGGGGGCACCTGGAATCCACACGGCCTGTGGAGGACGGTATGCCGGAGGGTTTGTCGGGCTAATCTTGGGCGAGGCACGGGCACGGAGGGCAGGAAGGCGGCGCATGTACGGCTGGATCTGGCGGCATCTGCCGGGCAACGTGTGGCTGAAGGCACTCATCTCGCTGGTGCTGGTCCTCGCCACCGTCTACGTGCTCTTCCAGTACGTCTTCCCCTGGGCGGAGCCGCTGCTGCCGTTCGGGGACGTGACCGTCGACGAGGGGATGGCAGCCGTCAGATGAGCGCACGCATCCTCGTCGTCGACAACTACGACAGCTTCGTCTTCAACCTGGTCCAGTACCTGTACCAATTGGGCGCCGAGTGCGAAGTGCTCCGCAACGACCAGGTGGAGCTCGCCCACGCCCAGGACGGCTTCGACGGGGTCCTGCTCTCCCCCGGCCCCGGCACCCCCGAGGAGGCCGGTGTCTGCGTCGACATGGTGCGCCACTGCGCCGCCACCGACGTCCCGGTCTTCGGGGTCTGCCTCGGACTGCAGTCCATGGCGGTGGCGTACGGCGGTGTGGTGGACCGGGCGCCGGAGCTGCTGCACGGCAAGACCTCCCTGGTGACCCACGAGGGCCGCGGGGTCTTCGCGGGGCTGCCGACGCCGTTCACCGCGACCCGCTACCACTCGCTGGCGGTCGAACGGGACACGGTGCCGGAGGAGTTGGAGATCACCTCCTGGACGGAGAACGGCATCATCATGGGACTGCGGCACCGCAGCGCCCGGGTGGAGGGCGTCCAGTTCCATCCCGAGTCGGTGCTCACCGAATGGGGGCACCGGATGCTCGCCAACTGGCTGGTGGAATGCGGCGACAAGGGCGCCGTCGAGCGTTCCGCGGGCCTCGCGCCTGTGGTCGGAACCAGGGCGTGACTGCGTGACCGCGCATCGGCACTTCGGTGACACCGCCGAATTCGCCGCCGTGGTGGAGCAGTTGGCCGACCCGCTCAACGACCCGCTGCCCAGCACCGGGCGCCGCGCGGCCCGCCCCGCCCAGGAGTCCGGCACGGACTCCGGCGCGGACTCCGGCGCGGAGCCCGCCGCGGCGCCACCTGCGCCGCCCCCCATGACGCCGCCTGCGCCGCCGTCCGCGACCGCGCAGCCGGTCACCCCCCAGGCCGCGGTGCCGGGCCAGCAGGTGTACGAGCAGGGACAGGGACAAGGGCAGGAGCAGGCGTACTACGGGTCCACGAGGCCCGCCTACGAGCCGCAGCCGGCCGACCCGTGGCCCTCCCGGCCGTCGTCCGCGCCGGGCCCCGAGGAGCCGCCCGAGCCGCGCCCCCGGCACGGAGGGCCGCCCGAGCAGCCGTACGCCGAGGGGTTCAGGGCCGTCCGGCGTCCGCTCACCGACGCGGAGCGTGCCGCCGCGCGCCGCCGGGTCGCGGGCGCGCCCGGCGACACCATGGCGATGCCCGTGGTGACCGGGGCCGAGCCGGAACGCGAGCCGGAGCAGGACCGGGAGGAGATCCCGCAGCCGCCCTCCGGCGTCCCGGCGCCCGAGGGCGGCGGACGTGCCGCCCGCCGGAAAGCGGCCCAGGAGGCCGCACGGCGCGGTGGCAGGGGACGGAGGCGTTCCGGTACCCCCGAGGCCCCCCAGGCCGCCACAGGGGCCGTCACGGCCCCCATGGCGTCGACACCGGCCGCACCCAGGTCCCGCATGGAGGCCCGGCGCGCCGCGCGCGCGGCCAAGGAGAGCCCCGCGGTGATCGCCAGCCGGGTGGCCGGCGAGGTGTTCATCACCCTGGGCGTGCTGATGCTGCTCTTCGTCACCTACCAGCTGTGGTGGACCAACGTCCTCGCCCACCAGCAGGCCGGCGGCGCCGCCAACAACCTGCAGAAGCAGTGGCAGGGCGAGAAGGACCCGGCCCGCGACCCCGGCGCCTTCTCGCCCGGGCAGGGCTTCGCGATCATGTACATCCCGAAGCTGGACGTGAAGGCGCCCATCGCCGAGGGCGTCGACAAGCACAAGGTGCTCGACAAGGGCATGATCGGCCACTACTCCGGCGACCTGGAGACGGCCATGCCCTGGGACAAGCAGGGCAACTTCGCCCTCGCCGCCCACCGCAACAGCCACGGCGAACCGTTCCGCTACGTCAACAAACTGGTGGCGGGGGACAAGGTCGTGGTCGAGACGGAGAGCACGTACTACACGTACGAGATCACGAGCACGCTGCCCTCGACCCCGCCCTCCAACATCTCGGTGATCAAGCCGGTCCCCGACGGATCCGGCTTCACCAAGCCCGGCCGCTACATCACACTGACCACGTGCACACCGGAGTTCACCAGCAAGTTCCGGTTGATCGTGTGGGGCAAGATGGTCGAGGAATGGCCGCGCAGCAAGGGCAAGCCGCCCGCCTTGGTCGGCTGAGCCAGGTACGGACGTACAAGGATCGGGGCAAGTGGTGACGACCACCCAGCACGACCGCGCCCGGGAAGCCGTGCCCGACCGGCACCGGCTCTCGTGGTTCGCCGCCACCGTCAGCCTGATCGGTGAACTCCTCATCACCGCGGGCGTGATCCTCGGGCTCTTCGTCGTCTACTCCCTTTGGTGGACCAACGTCCTCGCCGACCGCGCCGCCAAGCACGAGGGCGATGCCATCAGGCGCCAGTGGGCCGACAGCGCCCCGGGCAAGCTCGACACCAAGGGCGGCATCGGCTTCCTCCACGTCCCCGCCATGGGCAGGAACTACGAGGTCCTGGTGAAGAAGGGCACCTCCACGAAGGTGCTCAACGAGGGTGTCGCCGGTTACTACACCGAGCCCGTCGAGTCCGCCATGCCCGGGGACAAGCAGGGCAACTTCACGCTCGCCGCGCACCGCGACGGCCACGGCGCCAAGTTCCACAACATCGACAAGATCAAGAACGGCGACCCGGTCGTCTTCGAGAACCGCGACACCTGGTACGTCTACAAGGTCTACAAGGTGCTCCCCGAGACCTCGAAGTACAACGTCGAGGTGATCGACCAGATCCCGAAGGAGAGCGGCAAGAAGAAGGCCGGCCGCTACCTCACGCTCACCACCTGCACCCCGGTCTACACCTCGCGCGACCGCTACATCGTGTGGGCCGAACTCGTCCGTACCCAGAAGGTGGACGCGAAGCGGACGCCTCCGGCGGAGCTGGGCTGACGCGCAGGAGCCGCCCGCACGGGCAGGGGACGCAAACGGAAGGGGCCGCGGACGTGATGTCCGCGGCCCCTTCCGCCGTTTCCGGTGCGTTCGGCGTCAGCCGCCGTTGCCTCCGTTGATGAAGCCTCCGCCGCCGTTCTGGTCCGGGGCGAAGACCGTCAGGATGTCACCCGGCTTCATCTGGGTGCCCGGCTGCGGATTCTGGTTCCGGACGATGGCGTTCGGGTCCTGCGACGAGCCGGGGGCCAACTGCAGCGTCACGCCGAATTCCTGCGCGATGCCGTTGACCTGCGCGACCGTCATGCCCTTCAGGTCGGGGATCGCGTTGGTGGACGGCGGCTTCGCGATGATCAGGGTGACCGTCTCGCCCGCCTTGATCGTGCTTCCGGCCGTCGGGTCGGTCCGGATGACCGTGCCCTGGGCGTGGTCGGCGGACTCCTCCTGGGTGCTGGTCACCTTCAGGCCGTCGGCTTGGAGGATCTGAGTGGCCTCCGCCTGGGTCTTGTTGCTCACGTCCTTGATCGTGACCTCTTCGGGCGCCACGGCCACGGTGAGCGTGATCGTCGAACCCTTGTCCCGCTTCGCGCCGCTCTTGGGGTCCTGCTTGAGGACCGTGCCCTCTTCCTCGCTGGAGGTCTTGGACTGCTTGTCGACCTCGAAGCCCTTTTCCTTCAGCTCCGCCTCGGCGTCCTCGAAGGAGTCACCGGTGACGTCCGGGACCTCGATCTTCTCTGCGCCCTTGGAGAGCTGCAGGGTGACGCTCTGGTCCTTGGGGATCTTGCTGTCGGCCTCGGCCGACTGCTTGCAGACGTGGTCCTTGGGCTGGTCGGCGCAGAAGATCGCCTCACCGAAGGTGATGGTGATCCCGCCGTTCGAGGCCCGGTCCTGGGCCTCGGACTTGGTGTCGCCGACGAACTGCGGGACGGACACCGTGTCGTTGCCGCTGCCGTTCCCGGAGAACAGCGCCTTGCCCATGAAGATCGCGCCGATCAGGACCAGGACGGCGGCGACGACCAGCAGGATCGTGGACGTGTTGCTCTTCTTCGGCTTGCGCCGGCCGTTGCCCTGGGGCTGGTCGTAGCCGTAGCCGCCGTCGTCCTCGCGCATGGGCGGCAGCATCGAGGTGCCGGCGTCCTGCTGGGGCGGGAGGGCCGTGGTGGGTGCGTCGTTGCCGTAGCCCCCGTAGCCGCCGCCGTTGTAGCCGACGGCGCCCAGGGCGACCGTGGCGGCGACGGGCTGGCCGTCGAGGCAGGCCTCGATGTCGGCGCGCATCTCGTCGGCGGACTGGTACCGGTAGTCCGGGTCCTTGGTCAGCGCCTTGAGCACGATGGCGTCCATCGAGGGCGTGACCTCGGGGTCGTAGACGCTCGGCGGCTGCGGCTCCTCGCGCACGTGCTGGTACGCCACCGCGACCGGGGAGTCGCCGACGAAGGGCGGCCGCACGGTGAGCAGCTCGTAGAGCAGGCAGCCGGCGGAGTACAGGTCGGAGCGCGCGTCGACGGTCTCGCCCTTGGCCTGCTCCGGGGAGAGGTACTGGGCGGTGCCGATCACGGCCGCGGTCTGCGTCATGGTCATGCCGGAGTCGCCCATGGCGCGGGCGATGCCGAAGTCCATGACCTTGACCTGACCGTTCCGGGTCAGCATCACGTTCGCGGGCTTGATGTCGCGGTGCACGATGCCGGACCGGTGGCTGTACTCCAGGGCCTGGAGGATGCCGATGGTCATCTCCAGCGAACGCTCCGGCAGGAGCTTCCGCCCGGAGTGGAGCAGCTCACGCAGGGTGGAGCCGTCCACGTACTCCATGACGATGTACGGGATGGAGACCCCGTCGACGTAGTCCTCGCCGGTGTCGTAGACCGCGACGATCGACGGGTGGTTCAGCGAGGCGGCCGACTGGGCCTCACGGCGGAACCGGGCCTGGAAGGACGGATCGCGGGCGAGGTCCACCCGGAGCGTCTTCACGGCGACGGTGCGGCCGAGCCGGGTGTCATGGGCGATGTACACCTCGGCCATGCCACCGCGGCCGAGCACCGAGCCCAGCTCGTACCGGCCGCCGAGGCGACGCGGCTCTTCCATAGCGCTTGCCCTTCCTAAACCGTCCGTGTGGCTGCTCGGGCATACCGTACCCGCCGCCGCGTGCCGATCCCGGCCCTCGCCGGTAGCCGATACACGACCGGTACCGCGACGTGCGACATAGCGCACATCCATGGATACGGTGTGACCGGCATCACTTGTTCAGCACGGCCTCCATGACGCTCTTGGCGATCGGCGCGGCGAAGCCGCCACCGGAGATGTCGCCGCGGTTCGCGCTGGCGTCCTCGACCACGACGGCGACGGCCACCGGGGAGCCGCTGTCCGTCTTCGCGTATGAGATGAACCATGCGTAAGGCTTCTCACTGTTGTCGACGCCGTGCTGGGCGGTACCGGTCTTGCCACCGACCGTGACGCCCGGGATCTGGGCGTTGGTGCCGGTGCCCGACTGCACGACGGTCTCCATCATCTGCTGGAGCTTCTGCGCGTTCTCCGCGCTGAGCGGCTGCGAGAGCTCCTCGGGGCTGACGCTGTCCACGAGCTTGTTGTTCGAGCCGCGGAGCTCGCTCACCATGTACGGCTTCATCAGCTTGCCGTCGTTGGCGATCGCCGAGGCCACCATCGCCATCTGCAGCGGGGTGGCGGCGGTCTCGAACTGGCCGATGGACGACAGTGCCGTCTGGGGCCTGTCCATCTTGGTGGAGAAGTTGCTGGCCGCCACGCGGACCGGGACGAACTGCTCCTCGTTGAAGCCGAACTTCTCGGCCTCCTCGACCATCTTGTCGCGGCCGAGGGTCGCACCGAGCTTGCCGAAGACGGAGTTGCACGAGACCCGCAGCGCCTCCCTCAGGGAGACGTTCTTGCAGGCGATGCCGCCCTCGTTCTTCAGTTCCTGGTGGTTGGTGTCCGGGAGGATGTACGGCACCTCGGAGTCGGTCGGCTCGTCGATGTCGTCGTACAGCCCGTCCTGCAGCGCCGCGGCCGCCGTGACGACCTTGAACGTGGAGCCCGGCGGGTAGGTCTGCCGCAGCGCCCGGTTCAGCATCGGGTCGTCGGGGTTGTTCTTCTTCTGCAGGGCGTTCCAGGCCTCGCTGTCCTTCTGCGAGTTGCCGGCGAAGGATGAGGGGTCGTACGAAGGCGTGCTCGCCAGGGCCAGGATGGCCCCGGTCTTCGGGTTGATGGCCGCGACCGCGCCCTTCTTGTTGCCCAGGCCCTCGAAGGCCGCCTTCTGGGCGGCGCCGTTGAGGGTCGTGACGACGTCGCCGCCCTGCTTCTGCCTGCCGGACAGCACGTCGACGGTGCGGGTGAAGAAGAGCCGGTCGTCGTCACCGGTGAGGATCTTGTCCTCGACGCCCTGGAGCAGGGTCGTCCCGAAGGCCTGCGAGGCGTAGCCGGTGACCGGCGCCCACATCTTCCCGTTCTTGAAGGTGGCCTTGTACCTGAAGTCGCTGCCCGTGGTCTCGGTGTGGCCGGTGATCGCCTTGCCGTCGACGAGTATGTCGCCGCGCGGCGTCGCGTACTGGTTGATCGTGACCCGTCGGTTGTTCGCGTCGTTCTTGAGCTCGTCGGCCTGCACGAACTGGATGTAGTTCACCCTGACGAGCAGGGCGAGCACGAGCAGTCCGCAGAAGATGGCGACTCGGCGCAGGGGCTTGTTCACTGGGTCCGCACCACCTGGGTCGGTTCGGCGTCGGGGGACGAGGCGGGGGTCGGCGCCGGTCGGCGCGCGGTGTCGCTGATTCTCAGCAGGATGGCCACCAGGGCCCAGTTGGCGATCACCGAGGAACCGCCCTGCGCCAGGAACGGCATGGTCATGCCGGTCAGCGGGATGAGCCCGGTGACACCGCCGGCCACGACGAACACCTGGAGCGCGAAGGCCCCGGACAGGCCGATCGCCAGCAGCTTGCCGAAGGGGTCACGGGCGGCCAGCGCGGTGCGGGCGCCGCGCTCCACCAGGAGTGCGTAGAGCAGCAGGATGCCCATCAGGCCCGCCAGGCCCAGTTCCTCCCCGACGGTGGCCAGGATGTAGTCGCTCTTGGCCGCGAAGCCGATGAGCCGGGAGTAACCCTGGCCGAGACCCGATCCGAACAGGCCACCGGAGCCGAAGGCCCACATGGCCTGCGCGGGCTGGCTGGCGCCCTGGCCGGCCTCGACGGTGCGGAACGGGTTGAGCCAGTCCTCCACCCGGCTGTGGACGTGCGACTCGAAGCTGCCGACGACCACCGCGCCGCCCACGGACAGCAGCAGACCGAACACGATCCAGCTGGTGCGCTCGGTGGCGACGTAGAGCATGATCACGAAGAGGCCGAAGAAGAGCAGCGAGGTGCCCAGGTCGGTCTCGAAGACCAGGATGAGGATGCTGAGGGCCCAGATCACCAGGATCGGGCCGAGGTCACGGCCGCGGGGCAGGTACATCCCCATGAAGCGGCGGCTGGCGAGCGCGAGCGCGTCCCGCTTGACCATCAGGTAGCCCGCGAAGAACACCGCGATGATGATCTTCACGAACTCACCGGGCTGGATGGACATGCCCGCGATGGTGATCCAGATCCGCGCGCCGTAGACCGGCGGGAAGAACACCGGGAGGATCAGCAGGACCAGCGCCACGACCATCGAGATGTAGGTGTAGCGCTGCAGGATGCGGTGGTCCTTGAGGAAGACCAGGACGCCGAGGAAGAGCGCGACGCCCAGCGTCGACCACATCAGCTGCGTCGGCGCGGAGGAACCGCCGGGGAGCGTGGGCTCCTGGTCCAGCCGCCAGATGAACACCAGGCCCATGCCGTTCAGCAGGGTGGCGATCGGCAGCATCAGGGGGTCCGCGTAGGGGGCGAACTTGCGGACGACCAGGTGCGCGACGAGGGCGATGGCGCCGAGGCCGAGGCCGTACGCGAGCATGCCGGCGGGCAGGGTGCCCTTCTTCGCCAGCCCGACGTTCGCGTACGCGAAGACCGGGATCAGGACCGCGAAGACCAGGAGCGCGAGCTCCGTGTTGCGGCGGCTCGGTGCGCCGACGGATGTGATGGTCGTGGTGTTCGTGACAACGCTCATGCTGGACTGACGCCCCTCCTGCTCACTAGCTGCCGCTGGGGCACTGTTGGGCCAGCGACTGGTCCTCGTCGGAGAGGGTGGGGCTGGTCGACGGGCTGCCGGTGGTCTTGCCGGTGGCGGTGTCCGCGCCCTTCTGCGCGTCCTTCTTGGCCTTCTCCGCCGCGGCGGCCTTGGACTTGTCGATGGCTTCCTTGGTCTGGCAGACCTTCGCCTGGTGCTCGAGCTCGTCCGCGGTCCGGCGCGCGTCGCCGAGTCCGCTGGCGGCGATCGTGGCCGTGACGTACTTGCGCTGGTTCTGCGGTAGGTACTTGAGTTCGATACCGGGGCGGTCCTCGTGGACCTTCGACAGGTTGACCCAGGCCAGCTTCTGCTCAATGCCCTGGTAGATCGCCGCGTGGTCGCCCTTGACGCCGACGTAGTACTGCGTCTGGGTCCAGCGGTACGCGCCGTACAGGCCGCCGCCGATGACACCGAGGACGACCAGCAGGATCAGCGAGCGCTTGAGCCACCGGCCGCGCTTGCGGGGCTTGCTCAGCTCCTCGTCCTCGAACGCGCCGAAGCCGCCCACGGGGGCGCTGACCTGCGGGTTCCCGCTGCCAGGCGGACCGAAGGCGCCGTCGGGGGCCGGCGGACGGCCGAGCTCGGAGGCGCGGCCGGCCGGGGTCTGCAGATGCCGCGGGTCGGACAGCGGCGAGTGGTGCCGGCTGTCGGCGACGGCGCCCACGACGACGGGGGTGTCGTGCAGCTGCACGGCGAGGGTGTCGCCGTCGTCGATGTCCAGGACGTCGGCGACGATGCAGGTGATGTTGTCGGGGCCGCCGCCGCGCAGGGCGAGCTGGATCAGCTCCTGCACGGTCTCGGCGGGCGCCTGGTACCCGGCGAGGGTGTCCTCGAGGGTCTGGTGGCTGACGACGCCGGACAGGCCGTCGGAGCAGATCAGGTAGCGGTCGCCGGCCCGGACCTCGCGGACCGACAGGTCGGGCTCGACCTGGCCGCGGCCGTCCAGGGCGCGCATCAGCAGCGAGCGCTGCGGGTGCGTGCCGGCCTCCTCCTCGGTGATCCGGCCCTCGTCGACGAGCCGCTGCACCCAGGTGTGGTCCTGGGTGATCTGGGTGAGCACACCGTCGCGCAGCAGGTACGCGCGGGAGTCGCCGACGTGCACCAGGCCGAGCCGTTGGCCGGTCCAGAGCAGGGCGGTGAGCGTGGTGCCCATGCCCTCCAGCTGGGGGTCCTCCTCGACCATGACGCGCAGCTGGTCGTTGGCCCGCTGTACTGCGGTGGCGAGGGAGGTGAGGATGTCCGAGCCGGGGATGTCGTCGTCGAGGGGGACGAGCGTGGAGATCACCTCGGAGGAGGCGACCTCACCGGCGGCCTGGCCGCCCATGCCGTCGGCGATGGCGAGCAGCCGCGGGCCGGCGTAGCCGGAGTCCTCGTTGCCCTCCCGGATCATTCCCTTGTGAGAGCCGGCGGCGAAGCGCAGCGACAGAGTCATGCGCACCTCGCCCGTCGGCTCCGGGTACATCCGCACGCTGCCCACCCTCTCGCTCGCGCTCGCTGGCTGTGCTCGCCCATTGTGCGACTACTTCCGCAGCTCGATGACGGTCTTGCCGATGCGGATCGGGGCACCGAGCGGGATCGGGGTCGGCGTGGTGAGCCGGTTCCGGTCCATGAAGGTGCCGTTGGTGGATCCCAGGTCCTCGACGATCCAGTTGCCGTCGCGGTCCGGGTAGATCCTGGCATGGCGGCTGGACGCGTAGTCGTCGTCGAGCACGATCGTGGAATCGTGGGCCCGGCCCAGGGTGATCGTCTGCCCCTGGAGCGCGACCGTGGTGCCCGCGAGCGAGCCCTCGGAGACCACCAGCTTGGTGGGGGCACCGCGCCGGGCCCGGTTGTTGTTGTTCTGCTGCTGGCGGCCCTGCGCGGGCTGCGCCTGCTGGCGCTGCTGCGGCGGGCGGGACTGGGCCTCGCGGCGCCCGGCCGCGCGCTGGGTCACCCGCGTGCCGAACAGGTCGCTGCGGATGACCTGCACGGCCACGATGACGAACAGCCACAGTACGGCGAGGAAACCCAACCGCATGACCGTCAGGGTCAGCTCTGACATTGCCCCCGCTTCACCCTTCGGCTTGCCGGTACACGATGGTGGTACTGCCCACGACGATCCGTGAACCGTCGCGGAGCGTAGCGCGCTGGGTGTGCTGTCCGTCCACCACGATGCCGTTCGTCGACCCGAGGTCCACGACCGTCGAGGGCGATCCCGCCCTGATCTCGCAGTGGCGGCGGGACACACCGGGGTCGTCGACCCGGACGTCGGCCTCGGTGCTGCGGCCGAGCACGAGGGTCGGACGGGAGATCTGGTGGCGCGTGCCGTTGATCTCGATCCAGCGGCGTACGTTCATGCCGGCGCCACCGGGGGCCGTGGGGCCGCTTCCGGGGAGCCTGGTGACCGGCGCGGCGCCGGGCGGCGGACCGGCCGGCATCGGCGGCGGGCCCGCGGGGCGCTGCGGGGCCTGCGGCGGGTAGCCGTAGCCACCACGGCCGGCGGGGGGCTGTTGCTGCTGCTGGTACTGCTGCTGTTGCGACTCGCTGGAGGCGAGGGTGCGGCTGCGCACCCGGTACAGGCCGGTGTCGAGGTCGTCGGCCTTCTCCAGGTTCACCTTGATGTTGCCCATGAAGGTGTAGCGCTGCTGCTTGGCGTAGTCGCGCACCATGCCGGCGAGCTCCTCGCCGAGCTGGACGGCGTACGGGCTCAGCCGCTCGTAGTCGGAGGTGCTGAGCTCGACGATGAAGTCGTTGGGGACCACGGTGCGGTCCCGGTTCCAGATCGTCGCGTTGTTGTCGCACTCGCGCTGCAGGGCACCCGCGATCTCCACGGGCTGTACCTCGGACTTGAACACCTTGGCGAAGGTGCCGTTCACGAAGCCCTCGAGACGCTGCTCGAACTTCTTGAGTACTCCCACGGTGCACCTCCCTCCTCGAGGTCCTGCGGTTGCGCACGGCGGTCCGCCGTGGTCCTCCGGTCCGATCCTTCCGGTACTGCTTACTGATCGTATCCACGCACTGGGAAAACCGCTGGTTCCCCGATCGGTCCCACGGGACCGGTGTCAACAGTGCCATGGTCCGCGGCCGCTCCCCCACAGGGATGGTAGAGGCGGCTCATGCCAGTGTCCCGCAACAGAGGACGGTTCCCCTCGCTCGGGGGTGCCCGGAAACGGATGTGATTCCACCCTGAGCAGCGTGCTAATGTTCTCCGTGTCGGAAGGGGCTGACGCACCGGACGGGGAAGACCCCAAGGTGTGAAGGGATCCGGAAGACAACACCCATGCGCGGGTGGCGGAATAGGCAGACGCGCTGGATTCAGGTTCCAGTGCCCGAAAGGGCGTGGGGGTTCAACTCCCCCCTCGCGCACACAGTGGAGACGGGTCTCCGACCGTGACGAAAGTCGCAGTCGGGGGCCCGTTTCTCGTGCTGATCAAGGGGTCGGGCCGGCGGCTGGGGCGGTCGCCGCATCCCTCACGCGCTGGAGCCCTCTCGCCGGCCGCTTACGGTCGGCGAGAGGGCTCTTTCGTATGGGTGATGTGCACCTGTGAGGCGCGTCACTCAAGTGGCGGGTGTCAAGTGGCCCGTTGGCGTCCAGGTACCAAGGGGCTTCGTCTTGCGTCTGCGGTTGGTGCGCCTGATGGGGTGGTGTCCGCCGACTGCCAGGCTGTCCAGCCACGTCGTGATCTTCCGACGGTTGGCATGGGCGAGCTGGAGGACCAGGAGGATGGTCTGGGCGGCGACCCCTCGGATGGGCCGGGATCGTGAGGATTCGATGGTCTCGGCGAGCGGGCTGTTGGCGAAGCCGTTGAAGCCTTCGACGCTGTTGCGGAGGCGGAAGTAGATCTTCCGCCACTGTTCGTCGCCGTGGTCCAAGGCCTGCCGGTGCTTGGCCCCTTCTTCTGGGGCGAGCGGGATGGCGCGCTGGCGGCTGACCTTGACAGGCCCGGTCGGACCGGGTTGTGGGTCGACCAGCGGGAGTTCGGAGTTGTTGGAGGCGCGGTCGTCGGCCAGGTAGCCGGGCGTGTAGCCGCGCTCCCGGAGGCGACGGATGGCCTTCGGCCCGTTGTACGCGGGGCGCTCTCCCGGCTTGTCCAGGCAACTCGGTGCTGCCGCAGGGGCGGTTCGCGGTTGCGGCGGAGAGCCCGGCCGGGGCGCCGGTGCGGCATTCACCGCCGAAGAGGATCTCGCGTAGGCGCAAAAGACGGGTGCGCTAGTTGCCCCGGGTGCCTTTTCCCATTGGGGACAGCCAACAGCGATAAACCGTTCGATGACCTTGCGAGACAGCCAGATCTCCGCTGACGCAGGCAGGCCCTCGCGTGGCAGAAGAGCGCGAGCTGAGTGAGGGCGGTCAGCAGTTCCCGCAACCTCGGCGAAGGCATGGCCACCATCAGCCTGCCCACCGCCCTGGGGAGGCCTTCCCACGGGTGCGACCCGCGGTCTTGACGAGACGACGTTACGGAACGGGTCCGGGGACAGGGGCCGTCGTGCTCACCGGTGCAGTGGAAGCGGACGTCGCCGAGGTCCACCAGCCCGCACGAGACGTCGGTGCCGGCGGCACCGGGGTGGATCGCCTGGTCACCGAAGAGCGGCGCGGTGCTGCTGGCCCACCGGCAAGGGCAGCGTGGAGCTGACCGCCGCGAAGCTCGGGCTGGCCGGGGATCTCCCGCAGGTCGGCGGCTTCCAGCCGTCCTGACCGCCGCACGCCGGCGGGAGGGTCACCAGCCGGCGTGATGCGCGTCGCGCTGGCCGACGGGGGGCTCGCCGCCGGCCTCGGCGAAGGCCTGGAGGGCCTGGACGAGGTGGCGGCGTTGTCCTGCGGGCATCGCGTCGACGATGCGGGCGATCTCGGCCCTGCGGCGCTCCGTGACGTCGTTCACGGTGCGCCGCCCGGTCGCGGTCAGCGAGATGACGGTCGTGCGCCGGTCGGTGGGGGAGGCGTCGCGCGTGACCATGTCGATCGCCACCAGGCGGTCCAGCATGCGCAGCGCCGTGGAGGGCTGGACGCCCAGTTCGGCGGCGAGTTGCGAGAGGTTCAGCGCCCCGTGCGTCTCGAGGACGACCAGCATGCGCAGTTGCGGCAGGGTCAGTGCCTCCTCCACCGCGGCGAGCGAGCGGGCGGAGACCGCGACGAGGAGCCGGGACGCGGTCAGCAGGGCGCCGACCATCTCCTCGGCGGTGCTCCCGGGGTCGTCGGCGCCGGAGGGGGAGTCGGACGGAGCGCGGGAGCCGGTGGCCATGGGTCCTTTCTACCGTTCCCACGCCCGTCGTACGGGCGTGTACGGCACTCAGGTGAACGGGTGCGGCGCCGGGAACCCGCGGCCCCGGAGAGCCGTTGAGCGATTGGGCAAAGGAATCGTCAAGGGGCGCGGCCCGCGCCGGAATGAGCAGGGAGATCCCATGGGTGTCAGCCTTTCCAAGGGCGGCAATGTCTCGCTGACGAAGGAGGCCCCGGGACTGACCGCGGTCACCGTCGGTCTGGGCTGGGACGTCCGTACGACCACCGGCACCGACTTCGACCTCGACGCGAGCGCGCTCCTGGTCAACGCCGAGAGCAAGGTGGTCTCGGACAAGCACTTCGTGTTCTTCAACAACCTGAAGAGCCCGGAGGGCTCGGTGGAGCACACCGGCGACAACCTCACCGGCGAGGGTGAGGGCGACGACGAGCAGGTGAAGGTGAACCTGGCCACCGTGCCGGCCGAGGTCGAGAAGATCGTCTTCCCGGTGTCGATCTACGACGCCGAGAGCCGCCAGCAGTCGTTCGGCCAGGTCCGCAACGCCTTCATCCGTGTGGTGAACCAGGCCGACAACAACGAGCTCGCCCGCTACGACCTCTCCGAGGACGCCTCGACCGAGACGGCGATGGTCTTCGGCGAGCTGTACCGCAACGGCGCCGAGTGGAAGTTCCGCGCCGTCGGCCAGGGCTACGCCTCGGGCCTGCGCGGCATCGCGCAGGACTTCGGCGTCAACCTGTGAGCGTGGGGTAGCCGTACGCCCGGGCGGCCGGGCACGTACGACGACGGAGGGGCCGCGTGGCGCACGCCACGCGGCCCCTCCGTGCGTCGGGGCGGCCGGGACGGGGGTCAGGCGACGCGCGCCGCGAGCTCCTTGGCCTTGGCGGTGGCCTGCTCGTGGGCCTTGGTGCGGGAGGCGTCGGAGGCCTCGATGAGGCCGGACATGGCCGGGACGACGCGGGCCAGGGTCAGCTCGGGGACGATGAACTCGACGTCGGTGATGCCGAGGCAGCCCTGCAGGACCTTCTCCAGGTAGTTGGTCACGAACTCGAAGTCCTCACGCGGGGTGCCCGGGCCGTAGCCGCCGCCGCGGCTGGCCACCACGACGACCGGGGTGTCCGCGGCGGAGGGCTGCTCGCCCGCGGTGCGGCCCAGGATGATCACCTGGTCGAGCCAGGCCTTGAGGGTGCTGGGGATCGAGAAGTTGTACATCGGCGCGCTGATCAGGAGGGCGTCGGCCCGTTCGAGTTCGTCGGCCAGCTCGCTGCGCAGCGGGTGCTCGGCGCCGCCCACGTAGTGGGTCGCGTCGAGGTGCGGCACGGGCTCGGCGTTCAGGTCGCGGTAGATCACGACGCCGCCCGGGTGCTGGGCCTCCCATTCCTTGCGGAAGGAGTTCGCCACGTCACGGGACGCGGAGGTCTCGGAGGGCCAGATGGACGAGTCGAGGTGCAGCAGCGTGGGCATGGGGGTGCCTCCACTTCCGTAAAGTTCGGAGTGAAAAATTTGTGCGTTGCTATTGCTACCACAGGACCTTACTTTTCTGCAGCACGTAACGACAAGCCGGGTACCCTTGTGGCCATGGGACAGGGGACTGAGCCGGCCGCGCACGACGCGGAGCCGTGCGCCAAGGTCGACGTCGGGCTGACCCGCGTCTTCGGGATCCTCGGCAAGCGCTGGAGCGGCCTGATCGTGGCCGTCCTCACGCAGCGGCCGGCGTACTTCGTCGAACTGCGCCGGGCCATCCCCAAGATCAGCGAACGGATGCTCTCCGATCGGCTCACGGAGCTGGCCGAGGCGGGCATCGTCGTCCGCGAGGTGGACCCCGGCCCGCCGCTGAGGGTGAGCTACCGCCTCACCGAGGCAGGTGAGGCGCTCGGTCCGGCCCTGGGGGAGCTGGGGTCGTGGGCGGAGAAGTACCTCCCCGACGGTGCGGCTGCCTGCACGGAGGGCGCGGAGGCCTGCGGCTCAGGGGCGGGGGCGGGGGCGACCGGCTGACGCCGGGTCAGCCTTGCTGCTCCGCGGCGTCGTTGTAGCGGGTCAGGTAGGCGGCGAAGCGCTCCAGGTCGGTGTCGTCCCAGTCCGCGAGCCTCCCGCACACGATGCGCCGTGCGGCGCGGTTCGCCTCGGCGAGCACGGCCGCGCCCGCCGCGGTCGGCAGCAGCGCCTGGACGCGGTGGTCGGCGGGGTCGGGGCGCCGTTCGACGAGGCCCAGCCGCTCCAGGGTGGCGACCTGGCGGCTGACCGTCGACTTGTCCAGCAGGAACGCCTGCGCGAGGTCCGTGGCCCGGCAGTCCCGGTGCTCGCTCATGTGGGCCAGCAGCGTGTACGCCACCAGGGACAGCTGTGGGTGCATGCGGGCCACCGCGGTGCGTGCGCGGCGGGCGAACGCGGTCATCTCGCGGTGGATCGTCTCGACGGACGCGCCTTTGCCGGCCTGCATGCTTGTAGGTTACATCTGACTGGATCGGGGTGGTTCGGTCCGGTTCGTCCCAGGGTCAGGCGGGCAGCGGCAGCTCGAACCAGACGACCTTGCCGACCGCCTTGCGGCTGGTGCCCCAGCGCCGGGAGAGGTTGCTGACCAGGGCCAGGCCCCGGCCCTCCTCGTCGTCGGCGTCCGCGCGGCGCAGCTGCGGCAGGTTGTGGTCGTCGTCGCTGACCTCGACCAGCAGCTTGCCGACCCGCATCAGCCGCAGCGACACCTCGTGCGAGGCGACCCGCAGCGCGTTGGTCACCAGCTCGCTGACCAGCAGCTCGGTCAGGTCGCTGACCCCCTCCAGCCCCCACCGCGCCAGTTGCTCACGGGTGAGCGCGCGTGCCCGCCGGACGTCGGAGAGGTCCATCGACAGCCGCCACTCGGCGACGTCCTCGGGCGGGATGCCCTGGAAGTTGGCGACCAGCAGCGCCACGTCGTCGCGACGGTCGTCGGAGTGGACACGGCTGAGGATCTGCTCGCAGACGTCCTCGGGGGTCTGCTGGGGCTCGATGACGTTGGAGCACAGCGCCGCCAGGCCCGCGTCTATCCCCTGGCCGCGCACCTCCACCAGGCCGTCGGTGCACAGCACCAGCCAACTGCCGTCCGGTACCGGGATCTCGACCGTCTCGAAGGGCACGCCGCCGACGCCGATCGGGGCGCCCTTGGGGATCTGCAGCAGTTCGCTGCGGCCGTCGTGCCGGGCCAGCACCGGCGGGATGTGGCCGGCGTTGGCCAGGGTCAGGGTCCGGTGGATCGGGTCGTAGACCGCGTACACGCACGTCGCCAGGTGCTCGGCGCCGAGGCGGTGGGCGAGGTTGTCCAGGTGGCGCAGCAACTGCGCGGGCGGCAGGTCGAGCGCGGCCATCGTGATCACCGAGGTGCGGAACTGGCCCATCACGGCCGCCGACAGCAGACCGTGGCCCATCACGTCGCCGACGATCAGCGCCACGCGCCCGCCGGGCAGCTGGATGGCGTCGAACCAGTCGCCGCCGACCTGGGCCTGGCGGTCACCGGGCATGTACCGGTGGGCGATCCGCACCCCGGGGATGCGGGGCGGGCGGGTCGGCATCATGCTGCGCTGCAGGGTCGCGGCGGCGCGCGACTCCAGGCGGTGCAGCCGGGCGTTGTCCAGCTGCACCGCGCCGCGGGCGGCGACCTCGGCGGCGGTCGCGGCGTCCTTGGCGTCGAAGGGACGGCGGCCGGGGTGGCGCAGGAAGCACATCCGGCCCAGCACCGTGCCCCGTGCGGTGAGCGGTACGACGACCATCGACCGCTCGGGCAGTAACGGGCCGAGCCCGGGGACGCCCAGGTCGAGCGCGATGTCCCGGGCCAGTGCCGGGTCTATCACCGGCACGAGCAGCGGCTCGCCCAGCCGCGGGGTGGAGTCGGCGGGCAGCGGGATCAGTTCGCCCTCCGGCAGGGCGGCCGCCCACGGGCCGGGAGTGGTGTCGGTGTGGGCGACGGC
Source organism: Streptomyces sp. PA03-1a (assembly GCF_033792805.1). Lineage (NCBI taxonomy): Bacteria > Bacillati > Actinomycetota > Actinomycetes > Kitasatosporales > Streptomycetaceae > Streptomyces > Streptomyces sp. PA03-1a. Next base: position 299 of record NZ_JARAVO010000175.1, on the reverse strand, counting down.
GACCCGGCGCGCGATGATCGTGTCCCCGGTCAGGTCGTCCTTCGGCGGCTCGGAGTCGGAGAACAGCTGGTCGACGACGAGGACGGCGGCGAAGTCGGCGAAACGCGGCACGGTGACGGCGCACAGCTCGCGGGCGGTCGTCGCCAGGTCGAGGGTCGTGCCGACCTTGGCCCCGGTCTCCCGGAGCAGGGCGAGCTGCTCGTCCAGCACGTGGCCCGGGGCGAGCGAGACGCTGGGGGCGGCCACCGGGAGCAGTACCGGTGCCGCGACGTCGCCGCGGGGGCCGGGCAGCAGCTCCG
>NZ_JARAVO010000174.1:0-20901 GCF_033792805.1 Streptomyces sp. PA03-1a | reverse complement strand
ACCCCTACCTCGCCGCCGCCCACGCCCTCGGCGTGGACCCCGGCGCGTGCGTGGCCGTCGAGGACACCCCGACCGGTGTGGCCTCCGCCGAGGCCGCCGGCTGCCGCGTGCTGGCCGTGCCCTCCCTGGCGCCCATCGCCCCCGGCGCCGGACGCGCGGTGCTCGGCAGCCTGGAACGGGCCGACGTCTCTGTGCTGCGGGCCCTGGTCGCGCGGCCCCCGTCCTTCCTCGTGCCCGCCTTCACCAGCCGGCGCGCCCGCGTCGGCGAGCCGTTCCGCGCCACGGTCGCCGGGCTCCTGCGCGGCGCCCCCGTCACCTACGCCGGGACCGCGGGCCCCGACTGGGCGCGGGTCTCCGCCGACGGCACCATCACCGGCACCCCCGACGCACCCGGCGACGCGGAGGTCGCCGTCACCGCCACGGACGCCGACGGCCGCTCCACCACCGTCACCGTGCGTGTGCCGGTCGTCGCGGCGGGTGAAACCGTCGTGCGCGAGCTGCGCGTCATGAGCTGGAACCTGTGGCTCGGCGGCACCCGCGTCGACGACCACCGGGACAAGCAGCTGCGCGTGCTGCTGGAAGCCGACGTGGACGTCGTCGGCCTGCAGGAGACGCGGACGCACTCCGCCAAGGAACTGGCCGAGGCGCTGGGCTGGGACCACCACCAGGCGGGCGACAACCTCGGCGTCATCAGCCGCTACCCGATCGTCTCCCGCCACGGCCTGCCCGCGAGCCCGTTCTACGGTGGCCTCGGTGCCACCGTCCGGCTCGACGAGGGCCACGACGTCACCTTGTGGAGCGCGCACCTGAACTACACCCCGTACGGCCCCTACGACGCCCTCCACGACCGGCAGCCGGTCGAGGTGCTCGTCGAGCACGAGGCGGCCTCGGGACGCGTGGACCAGATCCGGGACATCCTGCACGACATGGCCGGCGACCTCGCCGCCCGCGACACCACCCCGGTCGTCCTCGTCGGCGACTTCAACGTCCCCTCCCACCTGGACTGGACCGCCGAGGCGGCGCCCCTGCACGGCGGGTACGGACCCGTGCCCTGGCCGGTCACCCTCGCCGCCGAGGCCGCCGGACTGCGCGACTCCTACCGCGAGGCCCACCCGGACCCCGTGCGCGAGCCCGGCACCACCTGGTCACCCGTCACCCCCGAGCCCGAGCCGCAGGACCGGATCGACTACGTCCTGTACGCCGGGCGGGGCCTGCGGGTACTGGACTCCACCACCCTGGTCACCGGGGAGCCCCGCCCCGAACCGGACGTGGCAGGCAACGCCTGGCCCTCCGACCACGCCGCCGTGGTCACCACGTTCGCCCTGTCGTAACGGGCGGGCCCGCGCGACCGGCCGGTCGCGCGGGCCTCAGTCGCACTCGCTCATCTCGTCCAGCCGCGGCCGCTGGTCCGCCACCTCCTGTGAGGCCAACGGCTTGAGGTGCTTGACGTACGAGGCGCGCCACGCCCCGGAGGAGATCTCGTCCTTGATGGCGTCGCATATGGCGTGCTTCAGTTCGGGCTCGTTCTGGGCCAGCCCCACGCCGTACTCCTCGGTCCCGAAGGGGACGCCCAGCAGCCGCAGTTGCCCGGTGTGCTGCGCGCGGTATCCGGCCAGGATGATGTCGTCGGTGGAGACGGCGTCGACCTTCCCCGCCAGCAGCTGGCCGACGCACAGCCCGTACGAGGTCTGCTGCTCGGTCCGTATCTGCGGGTACTCCTTGCGGAGCCGCTCGGCCGGCGTCGAGTCGGTGACGGTGCAGACGTGACGGCCGAAGAGGTCCTGCACGCTGTGGACGGGGGCGTCCTCGCGGACGAGGAAGTCCTGGCCGGCCTGGTAGTAGGGGCCCGCGAAGTCGACGGACTTCTTGCGTTCCTCCGTGATGGAGTAGCTCGCCACTATGAAGTCGACGTACCCGGCGCGCAGGAAGTACTCGCGCGACTGGGTGTCCACGACCGTGAACTGCACCTTGTCGAAGCCCAGATGCCTGGCGATGGCCCTCGCGAGGTCGATGTCGAACCCCTCGTACCCGTCCTTGGCGGTGCTGGAGGCCTCGCTGAGGCCCGGCTGGTCCTTCTTGACGCCGACCACGAGGTAGCCGCGGTCGCGCGCCGTCCGGTAGGTCGGCGAGGAGGAGAGGTCGGGGCCGTCGTCCCCCAGCCGGTGGACGGCGAACCACCCGCCCGCGGCCAGGACCGCGAGGGCGACCCCGCCCGCCGCCAGCGCGTACCAGCGTCGCCGGGAGGGGCGCGGTCGCGGGGGCCGCGGATCCTGCGACGGGGCCACGGAGTCGGGAACCTGCTGTGCGGTGCCGCCGGACCCGTCCGTCCGCGTGGCGTCCGGGTCGTAGTCCGGGTAGACGCCGACCGGGAACTGCGGGGTCTCCTGGGCCACGTGCTGCAGCAACTGCTCGGTGCGCTCCGCCGACAGCCGCGCCCCCGGCTCCTTGACCAGCAGCCCGTCGATCAGCGGGCGCAGCGGCCCCGCGTGCGCCGTCGGCGGCACCTCGGCCGTGCGGACGGCCTCCAGCACCTCGTACGGCGTCGGGCCGCGGAAGGGGGCCCGGCCCTCGACCATCTCGTAGAGGGTGACGCCCAGCGACCACAGGTCGGAGGCGGGCGTGGGCGGCAGCCGGTTGGCCAGCTCCGGTGCCAGGTACTGCGGGGTGCCGACGGTCTCGTGGACCCGCGTCACCTGGGCCGCGCCCTCGAAGGTGGCGATCCCGAAGTCCATGAGCACCGCCCGCCCGTCCCGGCGGAACAGGATGTTGTGCGGCTTCACGTCCCGGTGCAGCACCCCGGCCGCGTGCACCGCGCGCAGTCCGCGCAGCACCTCCAGGCCGATCCGCGCCGCCTGCAGCGCCGGGATCCGGCCCTGCTCGCGCAACTGGTCCGCCAAGGAGTGCGGGTTGACCTGCTCCATGACGATCCAGACCTGGCCGTCGGCCTCGATCACGTCGTGCACGGCGACCACGTGCTCGTGCCCGATCCGGGCGATGGCCTGCGCCTCCCGGCGCGCCCGCTCCACCCACTGTGCCTGCGTCTCCGGGTCCAGCGCGCCCCGGAACAGCAGCTCCTTGACGGCGACCTGACGGCCGAGCCGGTTGTCGTAGGCCTCCCACACCACGCCCATGCCGCCGCGCCCCAACTGCCGGCGCAGTTCGTAGCGGCCGTCGACGAGGGTGTGCGGCATCCCCCCAGTACTCATGCGTGTTCCCCCATCGGTACGTGGTCCGCTACAGGTTAGGGGGCTCTGACGGTGATGAACATCGTCCCCGGGGTGGTGGACGATCACATGTCGGGCGCAATGGTCCGTACCGGTCCAGGGCTCAGGGCTTCACGGACTGGTAGTAGCGCTCGGCGCCGGCGTGCAGCCTCAGCGGGTCGGTGAAGACCGCCGTCCGCAGGTCCATCAGCTGCGCGGCGTGCACCTCCTGACCGATCCGGTCACGGCTGTCGATCACCGTGCGGGTGAGGCGCTCCACCAGCCCGGTGTCCGTCCGGTCCGTGGTGATCAGCAGGTTGGCCACGGCGATCGTCTGCACCGCGCGGCCTCCCTGGACCATGGGGTACGCGTCCGCCGGCATGACGGCCTGCCGGTAGTAGGCCGACTCGTCGCTCTCGGCGTGCAGCCGGGCCACCAGGTCGCCGAGTTGCACCAGCTTCACGTTGGTGGTCTCCGCCAGGTTCGCGATGGTCTTGGTCGGCAGTCCGCCCGACCAGAAGAACGCGTCCAGCTTCCCCTGGCGCAGCATCTCCGGCGCCCGGTCGATGCCGACCGTCCGGCGCCGCACGTCCCCGGGCTCCCCGAGGTCCGCCGCCTCGAGCAGCCGCTGGGCTATCAGGCTCACCCCGGAGCTGGGCTGGCCGATCCCCACCCGCAGTCCGCGCAGGTCCTTCGCCGACCTCACGGGCGAGTCGGCGGGCACCACGAGCTGCATGTAGTCGTCGTACAGCCGGGCGCAGGCACGCAGCCGCCCCGCGCCCGGGCCGTCGTAGTCGGCGACGGCGTCGGCCGCGGCGATCGCGAAGTGGGCCTTGCCGGTCGCCACCCGCCGGACGTTGTCCACGGACCCCTCGGACCGCACCAGGCGCACCGGCACCCCGGGCAGGTCGGTGTGCAGGTAGGGCTGGAGCCGCTTGCCGTACGTGTCGTACACGCCGTTGCGCACACCGGTGGCGAAGTCGACCCGGTCCTTCGGGTACGACGGCCCGTCGGAGGGCAGCACCCACCACAGCAGCAGCGCGACCGCCGCCGCCACCGCCAGCACGGCCTGCACTGCCCTGCGTCTGCCGATACGGGGGAACTCCATCCCCGCGATAGTGCCAGGCCCGGCGCCGCGCTGGCCAGTGCCCTCCGGCCGCGTCCGGTCACCGCAGGTGACGGCCCGCCCCGCGGGGAACACTCGTCCCAGGGCGCACCCCGCCCGAAGGGAGGCCCCGCCATGGGACGCAACGTGAGCTGGACGGTGGGCGACCTCGTCGTGCACCGCGTCGACGAGACCACGCTGCCCGCGGCGACCGGACGGCGGCTGCTGCCCGCCGCGACCCCGCAGGTGGTGGCGGCGGCGCCGTGGCTGCGGCCGGACTTCGCCGCCCCCGACGGCACGCTCCGGCTGGCCACCCACACCTTCGCCGTGGTGGCCGGCGGCCTGCGCGTCCTGGTGGACACCGGGATCGGCAACGGCAAGACCCGGTCCGACCCCGCGTGGCACCGGCTCGCCACCGACTACCCGCGGCGGCTGGCGGAGGCGGGCTTCCCGCCGCACGCCGTGGACCTGGTGATCCTCACCCACCTGCACACCGACCACGTCGGCTGGAACACCCGTGACGACGGCGGCACCTGGGTGCCCGCCTTCCCCCGCGCCCGTTACCTGGTCTCCCGTGCCGAATGGGACCACTGGGCGGGCACGGACCTGGACGACGACCACCGGCAGGTCTTCCGCGACTCGGTGCTGCCGGTCCGCGACGCCGGACTGCTCGACCTGGCCGACGTCGCCGACGCCCCCGTGGAGGCCGCCCCCGGCATCCGTCTCCTGGCGGTGCCCGGGCACACCCCGGGGCAGGTCGCGGTGGAGCTGCACGGTGCCGGGCGGTCCGCGCTGGTCACCGGCGACAGCTTCCACCACCCCGTGCAGATCGCCGACCCCGCGATCACCAGCACCGCCGACTCCGACGCGGCCCTGGCCGTGCGCACCCGCCGCGCGCTGCTCAGCGCGTACGCGGGTACGGACACCCTGCTGCTCGGCACCCACTTCCCGCCCCCCACCGCGGGAAGCGTCGTCCCGGGGGCGGGCGGCCACCGCCTCCTCGCCGAGCCACCCGGCACCTGATGCGGCGGGCGCCGCCCGGTGCCGCCCGGCGCCGTCCGCGCGGGGGCGGGCGCGGGCACGAGCGCGCGCGGCGCGCCCTTACCCTGGATGGGTGCAGCGTGAAGAGCAGGATGTGAAGAGCTACGAGATCCGCACCTACGGGTGCCAGATGAACGTCCACGACTCCGAGCGGCTGGCAGGCCTCCTGGAGGCGGCCGGCTACGTCCGCGCGCCCAAGGACGAGGACGGCACGGTGTCCGCAGATGTCGTCGTCTTCAACACCTGCGCGGTCCGGGAGAACGCCGACAACCGCCTGTACGGCAACCTCGGCCGCCTGGCGCCGCAGAAGGCCGCCCGGCCGGGCATGCAGATCGCCGTCGGCGGCTGCCTGGCGCAGAAGGACCGGGACACGATCGTGAAGAAGGCCCCCTGGGTCGACGTCGTCTTCGGCACCCACAACATCGGCAGCCTCCCCGTGCTGCTGGAGCGCGCCAGGATCGCGGAAGAGGCGCAGGTCGAGATCGCCGAGTCGCTGGATACCTTCCCGTCCACGCTGCCGACGCGGCGCGAGTCGGCCTACGCGGCGTGGGTGTCGATCTCGGTCGGCTGCAACAACACCTGCACCTTCTGCATCGTCCCCGCGCTGCGCGGCAAGGAGAAGGACCGCCGCCCCGGCGACATCCTCGCCGAGGTCGAGGCGCTGGTCGCCGAGGGCGTCACCGAGGTCACCCTGCTCGGCCAGAACGTCAACGCCTACGGCTCCGACATCGGCGACCGCGAGGCCTTCAGCAAGCTGCTGCGCGCCTGCGGGAAGATCGACGGCCTGGAGCGGGTCCGCTTCACCTCGCCCCACCCGCGCGACTTCACCGACGACGTGATCGCGGCCATGGCCGAGACCCCGAACGTGATGCACCAGCTGCACATGCCGCTGCAGTCCGGCTCCGACGCCGTGCTGCGCGCGATGCGCCGCTCGTACCGGCAGGACCGCTACCTCGGCATCATCGAGAAGGTGCGCGCGGCCATGCCGGACGCTGCCATCTCCACCGACATCATCGTGGGCTTCCCCGGCGAGACCGAGGAGGACTTCGAGCAGACGCTGCACGTCGTCCGCGAGGCGCGCTTCGCGCAGGCCTTCACCTTCCAGTACTCCAAGCGCCCGGGCACGCCCGCCGCCGAGATGGAGGGGCAGGTGCCGAAGGCGGTCGTCCAGGAGCGCTACGAGCGGCTGGTCGCGCTGCAGGAGGAGATCTCCTGGGCCGAGAACAAGAAGCAGGTCGGCCGCGTCCTGGAGGTGCTGGTCGCCGAGGGCGAGGGCCGCAAGGACGACGCCACGCACCGCCTGTCCGGCCGCGCCCCCGACAACCGCCTGGTGCACTTCGCGCCGCCCGCCGAGCCGGTCCGCCCCGGGGACATGGTCATGGCGGAGATCACCTACGCCGCGCCGCACCACCTGCTCGCCGAGAGCCCGGCCTTCGGCGTCCGCCGCACTGCGGCGGGCGACGCCTGGGAGCGGCGTACCTCGGCCGCGGCGGCCAAGCCCGCGGGTGTCATGCTGGGCCTGCCGACGATCGGCGCGCCCGTTCCCGCAGCGGCGGTCGCCGCGCCGGGCTGCGGCTGCGACTGACGGAGCGGGGTCCGCGAGGACCGCGGAGACGAGGGGGGACACGGATGGCTCGTTGGGGGCTCTTCGCCGAGGAGACCGTGGGCAGCGGCGACGCCAGGCGCTGGGAGTTCGAGCTCCTCGGCCACGCCGAGGGCACGCGCGAGGAGGCGCTGGGCAAGCTGGAGGAGGCGGCGCTGGCCTACCGGCCCAGCAAGCCGTTCAGCGTGCGGCGCAGCTGGCTGTACCGCTCGGGGGAGGGGTTCGTCCAGGTCAACGAGGGTGTGACCACGACCTACATCTGCCGTTTCACGGTCGCCGAGCTGGTCCGCGACAGCAAGGACCCGAAGGTCGCCGCCACGGCCGAGCCCTGGGACCGCGTGCCCGAGGGCTTCTGAGACGGCGGACGGTAGGGTTCCGATCATGCTGGTCGCCGCCGCCGTCTGCCCCTGTCCGCCGCTGCTCGTGCCCGACGTCGCGTCGGGCGCGGCGCCGGAACTGGACCCGCTGCGCGCCGCCTGCGCCGACGCGTTGGCCGTGCTGGCCGCCGCGCGTGCCGATCTGCTGGTCGTGGTGGGTGCCGCGGACTCCGCGCACGTCTGGGAAGGCGGCGGTACGGGCTCGCTGCGCCCGTACGGCGTCAACCTGACGGTGCGGCTCGGCGACGGCAGCGACCCCGAGCCCCTGGCCCCGTCGCTGACGCTCGCGGCCTGGCTCCTGACGCAGGCGGGCTCCGCGGCGCCCCTGCACGCCTGCGCCGTGCCCGCGCACGCGCCGGCGGCCAGGATGCTGGAGCTGGGACAGGGACTGGCGGGGCTGGCCGACCGGGTGACGCTGCTGGTCATGGGCGACGGCACCACGTCCCGCACGCTCAAGGCTCCCGGCTACCTCGACGAGCGGGCCGAGCCCTTCGACGCGTCCGTGGCGCGCGCCCTCGGTGCCGCCGACACCGGGGCGCTGGCGGCCCTGGACGCACGGCTCGCCACCGACCTGGGGGCGGCAGGCCGCGCCCCGTGGCAGGTCCTGGCCGGCGCCGCGGACGGCGCCGGGCTCGGTGGCCAACTGCTGTACGACCAGGCGCCCTACGGCGTCGGCTACTTCGTGGCGGCCTGGTCGTAGACCGGCCGGTCCCCGGGGTCCGGGACCGTCCTCAGGGCGTGCCCTTGGAGCCGCCCTCCTTGAGGTGCTCCATGGCGTCCTTCGTCTTGTCCACGCCCTTGTGGATCTTCCCGCTGTACTTGTGCTTGGTCTTCTCGTCGACCGTGCGCGCGACCTTGTCCAGGCGGGAGCCGATCGACTCGCCGTGGTGCTCCATGAAGTCGCCGGCCTTCGCGCCGGCCCTGGCCTTGGCGTGCTCGGCCTTGGCCTTCAGCGTGTCCTTGAAGCTCATGCGTCACCGTCTCCCGTGGATGCCTTTGCCGGAAATGACCCCTTTCCCGTAAAGATCTTACCCGTCCACCGGTGAATCCGCGCCGCCGGAATTTGCGAAACTGTGCACGTGAGAATCGACGTCCCCCACGTGATCGCCGTCGTCGGCCCCACCGCGGCCGGCAAGTCCGACCTCGGAGTCGCCCTTGCGCAGGCCCTCGACGGCGAGGTGGTCAACGCGGATTCCATGCAGCTCTACCGCGGCATGGACATCGGCACCGCCAAGCTCACCGAGGACGAGCGGCAGGGCGTGCCGCACCACCTGCTCGACATGTGGGACGTCACCCAGGCCGCCAGCGTCGCCGAGTACCAGCGCCTCGCCCGCGCCGAGATCGACCGGCTGCTGGCCGCCGGTCGCACCCCCGTGCTCGTCGGCGGCTCGGGGCTCTACGTGCGCGCCGCCATCGACGCCCTGGAGTTCCCCGGCACCGACCCGCAGGTGCGCGCCCGGCTGGAGGCCGAGCTCGACACGCTCGGCTCCGGCCCGCTGCACGCCCGCCTGGCCGCCGTGGACCCGGAGGCGGCCCGCGCGATCCTGCCCAGCAACGGCCGGCGGATCGTCCGCGCGCTGGAGGTCGTGGAGATCACCGGCCGCCCCTTCACCGCGAACCTGCCCGGGCACGACTCCGTGTACGACACCGTCCAGATCGGCGTCGACGTCCCCCGCCCGGAGCTCGACGAACGCATCACGCTGCGGGTCGACCGCATGTGGGAGGCCGGACTGGTCGGCGAGGTGGCCGCCCTGGAGACGGCCGGCCTGCGCGAGGGGCGCACGGCCTCCCGGGCGCTCGGCTACCAGCAGGTGCTGGCCGCGCTGGCCGGGGAGTGCACGGACGCGGAGGCGCGCGCCGAGACCGTCCGGGCCACCAAACGCTTCGCGCGCCGGCAGGACTCGTGGTTCCGCCGGGACGGCCGGGTGCACTGGCTGGCGGGCCGTGGACAGGAACTGGTCGGCCAGGCGCTCGCCCTGCTCGGCCCCGCCCGGTCGGGCGGTCACAGCCTGATCACGTGATGGCATCGGGACGCCCCAGCGGCACTTGACGCCTCTTCGAGCGTGCCATCATCGAGCATCGGAGCTACGGTGTCGGACTTCTTGGGAGGGCGCGTGGCGATGGAAGCCGGCCCTCGCAACGGACCGCAGCCGGAACACACCGAGCGCACCTCTGGCGAGGAGCTCGAGCCGCGCGACCGGCTCGTGGTGGACGGCCCCCTGGAGGACCCACTGGACGGGCAGACCCTCGCGGAGGAGGAGCAGTCCTTCCGCGAGCTGCGTCCCGAGCGGCGCCTGCGCGCGTGGCAGCTCGCCCCGATCGTCGCCCTCGGCGTGCTCGGCTCGCTCATGTTCGCCTTCCCGCTGGCCTTCGAGACCGGCGACGGCGGTGCCGTCGTCGCGATGCTCGGCCTCCTGCTGGGCTGCTGCGCCGCGGGCTGGGGGATCATGGCCGCCCGGCGGGTCGGCTACACCTGGCCGGGGCTGCCGGCCCGCGGCTCCGGCCGCCGCCCGGACTGGCGCTTCGTGGCGCTGTACGCGGCGATCACGGTGGTGCTGACGCTGCTCGCCTTCTGGCGGGTCGCCCGTCTGCGCTGACCCGTAGACTCGGCGCATGACCAGCGCAGCACCGCAGGGCCTGCCCTTCCTCAAGGGGCACGGCACGGAGAACGACTTCGTGATCATCCCCGACCCCGACGGGGCCCTCGACCTGACCGCGGGGACCGTCGCGCGCCTGTGCGACCGCCGCGCCGGGATCGGCGGCGACGGGGTGCTGCGGGTCGTGCGGTCGGCGAAGCACCCGGAGGCCGCGGCCATGGCCGCCGAGGCCGAGTGGTTCATGGACTACCGCAACAGTGACGGCAGCATTGCGGAGATGTGCGGCAACGGCGTGCGGGTCTTCGCCCACTACCTCCGGCGCGCCGGTCTCACCGGTGCCGGGGACGTCGCCGTGGCGACCCGCGCCGGCGTGCGCCGGGTGCACATCGACAAGGACGGCGACATCACCGTCGACATGGGCCGCGCCGCGCTCCCCGCCGGCGAGGTCGAGGTGGCGGTCGGCGAGCGCAGCTGGCCCGCCCGCAACGTGAACATGGGCAACCCGCACGCCGTCGCCTTCGTCGACGACCTCGCCGACGCCGGCAAGCTGCTGGACCCCCCGGCCCACACGCCTGCGGCGGCCTACCCGGACGGTGTGAACGTGGAGTTCGTCGTCGACCGGGGGGAGCGCCACGTCGCCATGCGGGTCCACGAGCGCGGCTCCGGCGAGACCCGTTCCTGCGGCACCGGGGCCTGCGCCGTCATGGTCGCCGCGGCCCGGCGCGACGGCCGCGACCCGGCCGTCACCGGCCGTCCCGAGACGTACCGCGTCGACCTGCCGGGCGGCACCCTGGTGATTACCGAACGTCCCGACGGCACCGTCGAGATGACCGGTCCCGCCGTGATCGTCGCCGAGGGCGTCATCGATCCGGCCTGGCTCGGCGACGGCGGCTGAGGATACCCGCTCCGAGGGCCCGGTATTCGCTCGAACGGGTGATGCCGATCACGCTGGGCGAGAGCGTGGCAGCGGCACGTGATGGGCTCGGTAGCATCAAGCACCGGCACGGAAGCCATCCCGCCGGTGGGTGACGCTGCCGGAGGTGCCGCATGAGACCGGACAACGCAGTGGAGACCGCCCCGGGCGCCGCAGGACGCAGGCGCATCCCCCGGGCCGCGGACCTGCGCCGGCTGGGGCGCGCCGCCCTGCTGGGCCCCGGCGGCCGCGCCGGCCGGCTGCCGGAGTCCATCGAGCACATCGCCAAGGTGCACCGCGCCCGACATCCCGGCGCGGACCTCGCCATCCTGCACACGGCGTACGTGCTCGCCGAGTCCTCGCACCGCGGCCAGATGCGCAAGAGCGGGGAGCCGTACATCACGCACCCGCTCGCCGTGACCCTGATCCTCGCCGAACTCGGGGCGGAGACCACGACGTTGACCGCGTCGCTGCTCCACGACACCGTCGAGGACACCGATGTGACGCTCGATCAGGTGCGGGAGGAGTTCGGCGAGGAGGTCCGCTTCCTCGTCGACGGCGTCACCAAGCTGGAGAAGGTGGACTACGGCGCCGCCGCCGAGCCCGAGACCTTCCGCAAGATGCTCGTCGCCACCGGCAACGACGTCCGCGTCATGTCCATCAAGCTCGCCGACCGGCTGCACAACATGCGCACCCTCGGCGTCATGCGCCCCGAGAAACAGGCCCGCATCGCGAAGGTCACCCGGGACGTGCTGATCCCGCTCGCCGAACGCCTCGGCGTCCAGGCGCTGAAGACCGAACTGGAGGACCTGGTCTTCGCCATCCTCCACCCCGAGGACTACCTCCGCACCACCGAACTCATCCTGGAGCACGCCGCCCTGCCCGATCCGCTGGGCGCCGTCGCCGAGGACGTCCGCAAGGTGCTCCGCGAGGCCGGCATCAGCTCCGAGGTCGAGGTACGGCCCCGGCACGTGGTGTCCGTGCACCGGGTGCGGCTCAAGCGCGGCGGCGCGCAGCCCGGCGGCAGCGACTTCGGGCGGGTGCTGATCCAGGTCGCCGAGGACGCCGACTGCTACGCCGTCCTCGGTGAACTGCACACCTGCTTCACCCCCGTGATCGCGGAGTTCAAGGACTTCATCGCGGCGCCCAAGTTCAATCTGTACCAGTCGCTGCACACCGCCATCCGCGACGGCGAGGGCCGCATCGCCGAAGTCCTCATCCGCACACGGCAGATGCACCACACCGCCGAGGCCGGGGTCATCGCGCTCGGCAACCCGTACGCCACCGCCGAGGCGGCGGACTCCGACGAGGGCGAGCGCGTCGACCCCACGCGCCCCGGCTGGTTGGCCCGGTTGCTGGAGTGGCAGCGCGAGGCCCCCGACCCGGACTTCTTCTGGAGCACCCTGCGCGACGAGCTCGCCCAGGACCGCGAGATCACCGTCTTCTCCGCCGACGGCGGCACCGTGGGCCTGCCCGACGGCGCCACCTGTACCGACGCCGCGTACGCACTGCACGGTGAGGGCGCCCACTCCTGCGTCGGCGTGCGCGTCAATGGGCGGCTCGCGCCGCTCGGCACGGTCCTGCGGGACGGCGACACCGTCCAGCTCCTGATGGCCGAGGCCACCGACGGGGACGGGGACGGGTACGGGCCGTCGCCCGAGTGGCTGGAGCACGCCCGCACCCCGGCCGCCCGGATCGCCATCGCCCGCTGGCTGGAGGCCCACCCGGCGGCCACCGCCGAGGAGGAGCCGGCCGCCCCCGCCGTCCGCGCCGCCGCGACGGCCGCCCGCAGGGCCGCCGAACCGCTCGCGGACACCGACCCGCCCGGGACCGCCGTCCGCATGGCCCGCTGCTGCACGCCCGTGCCGCCCGACGGGATCACCGGCTTCCCCATCCGCGGCGGCACCGTCGCCGTGCACCGCAGCGAGTGTCCCGTCGCCGCGCGCATGGCCGCCTCGGGCCGCGCCAGGGTCGCCGTCCACTGGCGCTCCGACGCCCCCGTCACCGGCCATCGGGCCACCCTCTACGCCGAGGCGCTCGGCCGGCCCCGGCTGCTCGCCGACCTCACCGAGGTGATCGCCACCCAGGGCGTCGCCATCGTCTACGCGGCCGTGGAGCCGCCGCAGGAGCACCGCGTACGCCACACCTACACCGTCGAACTGCCCGACCCGGAAGCGCTGCCCGCCCTCATGCGCGCCATGCGCGCCGTCCCCGGTGTGTACGACGTGTACCGCGCCCAGGAGGCCGTGGCCGCCGCGCAGCCGTAGGGGAGTACCCGATCGGGTGGGGTGCTGACGTGCCGCCGTCGGGCGGGCACGGTGCGCTGATACCGGTATCCCATGATCGGATCCTTTGCGCGCCGTGCCACCGTCACCGCGGCGGCCGTGGTGGCGCTCACCGCGGCCGGACTGCCCGGCGACGCGACGCCCGCGGGGCTCGGTGACCGGCTCTACCCCGAACTCGGCAACCCCGGGTACGACGTCTACGACTACGACATCTCGTTCACCTACCGCGGCAACGACCGGCCCCTGGACGCGGTGACCCGGGTCGACGCGCTCGCCACGGACACCCTCGACCGCTTCCACCTCGACTTCCGCGGCGACGTCCGTTCCGTGCAGGTCAACGGCCGCCGGGCGGCGTTCAGCACCTGGCGCGAGGAACTGGTCGTCACCCCCGCCGTCCCGGTACCGCGCGGCGACCGCCTGCGGGTGACCGTCGTCCACACCAGCGACCCCGCGGTCAAGGGCGACACCGGCTGGATCCGCACCAAGGACGGCCTGGCCATGGCCAACCAGGCAGCCGCCGCCCACACCGTCTTCCCCTGTAACGACCACCCCTCGGACAAGGCCCGCTTCGCCTTCCACGTCACCGCGCCGAACGACCTCACCGTCGTCGCCAGCGGCCTGCCCGAGACGGCCGTCCGCAAGGGCCCCGTGACGACCTGGAACTACCGCACCGTCCACGTGATGGCCACCGAGCTCGCCCAGGTCTCCATCGGCCGCTCCGCGGTGCTGCGCCGCACCGGCCCCGGCGGCCTCCCGCTGCGCGACGTCGTCGGCTCCGCCGACCCCGACCGGGCCAAGCTGGAGAAGCGCCTGGCGATGACCGCCGGGCAGATCGCGTGGATGGAGCAGCAGGTCGGCCCGTACCCCTTCGAGACGTACGGCATCCTCAGCGCCGACACCGTCACCGGCTTCGAGCTGGAGACCCAGACCCTCTCGCTCTTCGAGCGGCGGGTGCTGCTGGCCCGGGAGGCCGACGCGGCTCCGGTGATGGTGCACGAACTCGCCCACCAGTGGTTCGGCGACAGCGTCTCGCCCGCGACCTGGTCCGACCTGTGGCTCAACGAGGGGCACGCCACCTGGTACCAGTGGCGCTACGCCGCCGAGCACTACCACGAGCTCACCCTGGAGCAGCTGGCCAAGGCCGCCTACGGCGCCGACGCGCGTCTGCGCCGCGACGGCGGCCCGGCCGCCGCCCCCAAGCCGCCCGGCGCCGACGGCAAGCTCGGCATCTTCCGCGGCAACGTCTACTACGGCGGAGCGCTCGTGCTGTACGCGCTGCGCCAGGAGATGGGCGCCGACGCCTTCCAGCGGCTGGAGCGGGCCTGGGTCGCCCGCCACCGCGACGGGGTCGCCTCCACCCGGGACTTCATCGCCCTCGCCTCCGAGGTCGCCGGCCGCGACCTGGGCGGCTTCCTGGGCGCCTGGCTCTACGGCCCGACCACGCCCCCGATGCCGGGCCACCCCGACTGGAAGCGCTCCGTGCCCGCCAAACCGGTGCACGGTCCCGCGCACCGGCGCAAGGCGGGGAAAGTCGCGTGACCCGGCGGCGACGACCGTGCGACCATCTAGGTGCGGCGACGGCGGCGTGCCCGGGCCGGGGGAATCCTCCGGGTCCGTTCGGCGTTGTCTCCGTACGAGGGGCGAGAGCCCCCCGTCCCGCCGATCTTTCGAGCAAAGGATCCAATGACCTCCTCTTCCTCCTCTTCTTCTGCCCGCAGCCGCCAGCGCCTCCCCGAGAGCCTTCGGGCCGACGCCCTGATGGAAGAGGACGTCGCCTGGAGTCACGAGATCGACGGAGAGCGTGACGGCGACCAGTTCGACCGCTCCGAGCGGGCGTCGCTGCGCCGCGTCGCAGGCCTCTCCACCGAGCTCGAGGACATCACCGAGGTCGAGTACCGCCAGCTCCGCCTGGAGCGGGTCGTGCTCGTCGGGGTCTGGACGGACGGCACGGTGCAGGACGCCGAGAACTCCCTCGCGGAGCTCGCCGCCCTCGCCGAGACCGCCGGCGCCCTCGTCCTGGACGGTGTCATCCAGCGGCGTGACAAGCCGGACCCGGCCACCTACATCGGTTCCGGCAAGGCCCAGGAGCTGCGCGACATCGTCATGGAGAGCGGTGCGGACACCGTGGTCTGCGACGGTGAGCTCAGCCCCGGCCAGCTCATCCACCTCGAGGACGTCGTCAAGGTCAAGGTCGTCGACCGCACCGCACTGATCCTCGACATCTTCGCGCAGCACGCCAAGAGCCGTGAGGGCAAGGCCCAGGTCTCGCTCGCGCAGATGCAGTACATGCTGCCGCGGCTGCGAGGCTGGGGTCAGTCGCTGTCCCGGCAGATGGGTGGCGGTGGCGCCGGCTCCTCGGGCGGCGGCATGGCGACCCGTGGTCCCGGTGAGACCAAGATCGAGACCGACCGGCGGCGCATCCGCGAGAAGATGGCCAAGATGCGCCGGGAGATCGCGGAGATGAAGACCAGCCGCGACCTCAAGCGCCAGGAGCGCAAGCGCCACAAGGTGCCCTCGGTGGCGATCGCCGGTTACACCAACGCCGGCAAGTCCTCACTGCTCAACCGGCTCACCGGCGCGGGCGTCCTGGTGGAGAACGCGCTGTTCGCCACCCTGGACCCGACCGTGCGCCGGGCGGAGACCCCGAGCGGCCGGCTCTACACCCTGGCCGACACCGTCGGTTTTGTGCGGCACCTGCCGCACCACCTGGTCGAGGCGTTCCGCTCCACCATGGAGGAGGTCGCCGAGGCCGACCTCATCCTGCACGTGGTGGACGGCTCGCACCCCAACCCGGACGAGCAGCTCGCCGCCGTGCGCGAGGTCTTCCGCGACGTCGGCGCGCTGGACGTGCCGGAGATCGTGGTGATCAACAAGGCGGACGCCGCCGACCCGGTGCTGCTGCAGTCCCTGCTGCGCCGTGAGAAGCACGCGATCGCCGTATCCGCCCGCACCGGGCGGGGCATCGCGGAGCTGCTCGCCATGGTGGACGACGAGCTGCCGCGGCCCGCCGTCGAGATCGAGGCCCTGGTGCCGTACACGCGCGGTGCGCTCGTCGCCCGCGTGCACGCGGACGGCGAGGTGCTCTCCGAGGAGCACACCGGCGAGGGCACCCTGCTCAAGGCGCGGGTGCACGACGAGCTCGCGGCGGAGCTCGAACCGTTCGCGCTGGTCGCGCGCCGCTAGGCGGCACGCACGTACGAGGAGGGCCCGCCCCAGGCCGGGGGCGGGCCCTCCTCGTGTCCGGCGGCGGTGTCAGCCGCGGATCGCGTCGAAGACCTCCTCGGCCTCGGCGCCCAGATGCGGTCCGGCCAGCCAGCGCGGACTGTCCTGCGGACCGATGGAGGTGTTGCTGACCAGGGCCGGCTTCCCGCCGGGCCCCCGGGCGAACCAGCCGCCGCCGGAGGATCCCGCCGTCATGGTGCAGCCGAGCCAGTGCATGGTCGGTGCCCCCGGGTCCAGCGCGAGGCGGACCGGGTCGCCCGAGCAGTGGTACTGCTGGTAGCCGAAGCCGTCGAAGGGGGCTGCGGCGGGGTAGCCGCGGATGTCCATGGAGTCGATGCCGGCCGAGGTGGGCGCGTCGAACCAGACCGGCACCGACGCCCCGACGGTCTCCTCCAGCGACGTGCCGGAGTCCGGGTTGGTCACCTTCAGCACCGCGAAGTCGTAGGGGTAGGCGGAACTCGTCTCCGAGGACTCCCCGCCCCCGTCGATCCACTGCTGGGAGGTCCCCGCCTCCGTCGCCCACCACGTGCCGTAGGGGGCGAGCTGCTCCTTGGTGGCGCTCCGCAGCGCGGCGCCGCTCAGGCCCGTGTCGTTGAAGGACGGCACGAAGACGATGTTGCGGTACCAGCCGCCCTGGGCGCCGGCGTGCACGCAGTGCCCCGCCGTCCACACCAGGTTGCTGCGGCCCGGGTTGGCCGGATCGCCGACCACGGTCGCCGAGCAGACCGCCTGGCCGTCGGGCATGTCGAAGAGCAGCTTGCCCGTCGCCGGGGAGGCCTCGTGGTACGGGGTCGAAAGGCGCTGCGCCCGGATCGCGGCGGGCTCGCGGTCGGTGGTGCCGTCGTCCACCCGCCCCAGGTCGGGCCGTTGCTCGTCGTCCGGGGTCCCGTCGGCGTTGCGGAGCCGGTCGGCGTCCCAGAGGTCCTTGATGACGGGATTGATGAAGTCGGCCGCGTCGCGCAGCCACTTGTCCTTGTCCCAGTCCTTCCAGCCGCCGTTCTTCAGCGCGTCGGCCCACTGGTCCAGGTCGTCGAGGCTGGTCGGGAGGGCCGTCGGCAGCTGGAGGCCGCCGTCACCGGCCGTGGCGCTGGGTGTCGGGCTCGGCTTGGCGTCGGCGTTGTCGTCGGACGGGCCGCAGGCGGTCGCGGTCACGGCGAGCAGCGCCGCGGCGACGGCGGCCACGGCCAACCGGCTTATCGGTGCCATGGGTTGTGGTCCCCCTGTTGTGAACATGTCGTCTGCCCGCTCAAGGGCAACGCCTCACCGTGCCCTCGAAGGGAGGACGGCGGGTGCCGCACCCGCGGTTCCTCGCCAGGATCTCGGCCCGAGACAGTTGCCGGTAAGCGCGTGCGTCGTTGGTAGCTCCGGGGACGGAGCAGACGACACCGAGGAGTGAGCACGTGGCCGCCATGCCGAGCGCCAGGAGCCGACCGGCGGTGCACGAGGGCGAGTTCGACGACACCGAGGGCATCCTGCGGCGTCAGTCGGCGCGCGAGTCCGCCGCCCGCACCTACGCCCGCTCGCTGCCCGTCGTCCCCGTGCGCGCCCGCGGCATGACCGTCGAGGGAGCCGACGGCCGCCGCTACCTCGACTGCCTCTCCGGCGCCGGCACCCTCGCCCTCGGCCACAACCACCCCGTCGTCCTCGAGGCCATCCGCGCCGTCCTCGACTCCGGTGCCCCGCTCCACGTGCTGGACCTCGCCACCCCCGTCAAGGACGCCTTCACCACCGCGCTCTTCGAGACCCTGCCGCGCGAACTCGCCGACCACGGACGCATCCAGTTCTGCGGCCCGGCCGGCACCGACGCAGTCGAGGCCGCCCTCAAACTCGTCCGCACCGCCACCGGCCGCAGCGGACTGCTCGCCTTCTCCGGCGGCTACCACGGCATGACCGCCGCCGCCCTCGCCGCCACCGGGGACATCGCCGTGCGGGGCGCGGCCGGCGCCGTCGACGCCCGGATCACCCGGCTCCCCTACCCGTACGGCTACCGCTGCCCGTTCGGCGTCGGCGGGGAACACGGCGCCGAACTCTCCGCCCGCCTGACGGAGAACCTGCTCGACGACCCCAAGGGCGGCATCCAGCCCCCCGCGGGCATGCTCCTCGAACCCGTCCAGGGCGAGGGCGGTGTCATCCCCGCCCCCGACACCTGGCTGCGGCGGATGCGCGACCTCACCGCGGCCCGCGGCATCCCGCTCATCGCCGACGAGGTGCAGACCGGCGTGGGGCGCACCGGGACCTTCTGGGCCGTCGAGCACAGCGGCGTCGTCCCGGACGTGATGGTGCTGTCCAAGGCGATCGGCGGCAGCCTCCCGCTCGCCGTCATCGTCTACCGCGAGGAACTCGACTCCTGGCAGCCCGGTGCCCACGCGGGCACCTTCCGCGGCAACCAGCTCGCCATGGCCGCGGGCACGGCCACCCTCGCCTACGTGCGGCGCAACGGCCTCGCCGAGCGCGCCGCCGAGCTCGGTGCCCGGATGCTCGCCCGGCTGCGGGCCCTGGCCGCGGAGCACCCCTGCGTCGGCGACGTCCGCGGCCGCGGCCTCATCGTCGAACTCGGCGGCCGCGACGCCGCCGTGATCCGGCTGCTGCCCCCGCTGACGATCACCGAAGAACAGTCAGAAGCCGTCCTCGACCGCCTCGCCGACGCCCTCGTCGCGGCGACGGCGGTCCGGGCGTGACCTCGTGCCCACCGGCCCCGCCCCGGGGCGGACCGCACCGGGCGCCGACCCCTCACGGAGCGAAGCGATGACCGTACGTCCCGGCGACGAAGCCACCGTGGCAGCCGTCCCCCAGCAGCGCGCCGCCGCGGCCGAAATGCCGGGCCGGGCCGAACCGCCGGCCCACGCCGGGCTGCCCGGACCGTCCGCCCCGTCACCCGGCGACGACCCCCTGGAGCAGGCGGATCCGTGGGCCGCCGCCGACGCCGCCGGCACGGAGGCCCTGCTGCGCTGCTGGGTCCGCGAGACGGGGCTGCCACCGGAGCCGGACGGCCGCACCCTGCGCGTGCCGCTGCCCGCCGGCGGCGCGGAACTCCTCGTCCCGGTCCTGCACTGGTCGGCCGTCGGCCACCACCGCCTCGGCGCCCCGCGCCCCGCCGCCGGGGGCGCCGCACTGGACGCCGTCACCCTCGCCGCGCTGCTCGCACGGGAGGCCGCCGCGGCCGGTCCGGACGGTCCCGGCCTCGTCGCGCGGGTCGCCGACTCCGTACGCCAGACCGCCGCCTTCCTCTCCGCACGCCGCGCCCAAGGGCCGGGAAGGACTCACCGAGACCGAGGCCGTGGTCTACGCCCCGGAAACGCGCGGGGCCTTCGCCCTGCACTGGCTGTCCGTGCACCGCTCGCTGCTGGCCACCGACTCCGCCTGGACCGAACGCGGCCGCCCGGTCCCCGCCGAGCACCTGCTGGCGGCCCTCGCCGGACCGGAACTCGCCCGGCGGCTGCCCGCCGGCACCGTGGCCCTGCCGCTCCACCCCTGGCAGGCCCGCGAGGTCGCCCACCGCCCGGCGGTGCGCGCACTGCTGGAGGCCGGGCTCCTCCACGACCTCGGGGCCGCGGGCGACCCCTGGCACCCCACGTCCTCGCTGCGCACGGTGTTCCGTCCGGGCGCCCCCGCGATGCTCAAGCTCTCGCTGGCCCTGCGGATCACCAACTCCCGCCGCGAGAACCTCCGCAAGGAACTCCACCGGGGCGTCGAGGTGCACCGGCTGCTGCGGGCCGGCCTCGCCGCGCGCTGGCACGCCGCGCACCCCGGGTTCGACATCGTCCGCGACCCCGCCTGGCTGGCCGTCGGCACCGCCTCCGGCGCCCCCGTACCCGGCCTCGACGTCGTCCTGCGGCACAACCCCTTCGGCCCCGGCGACGAGGTGCGCTGCCTCGCCGGGATCACGGCCCTGCGCCCCGCGCCGGACGGGGGCGCCCTGCGGTCCCGGCTCGGCGAACTGCTGGGCCGGCTCGCGTCCCGTACCCGACGACCGGTGACGGCCGTCGCCACCGAGTGGTTCCTGCGCTACCTGGACGCCGTGGTCCGGCCGGTGCTGTGGCTGGACGGCGAGGCGGGCATCGCCCTGGAGGCCCACCAGCAGAACACCCTGGTCGTCCTCGACGCCCACGGCTGGCCGGCCGGCGGCCGCTACCGCGACAACCAGGGCTACTACTTCCGCGAGTCCGCGCGCGCCGGGCTCACCGCCCTGCTGCCCGGGGCCGGCGGGAGCAGCGACACCTTCGTGGCCGACGCCGTGGCGGACGAGCGCTTCGCCTACTACCTCGGCGTCAACAACGTCCTCGGCCTGGTCGGCGCCCTGGGCTCCCAGCGCCTCGCCGACGAACGGGTGCTCCTCGCCGCCCTGCGCCGCTTCCTGGAGCAGGCCGCCCGCACCGGCCGCTCCGGCCTGCCCGCACGGCTGCTGGCGGAACCCGGGCTGCGCTGCAAGGCCAACCTCCTCACCCGGCTGCACGGGATGGACGAGCTGGCCGGCCCCGTCGACACCCAGTCCGTCTACGTCACCGTCCCCAACCCCCTCACCGCCTGACGAGAGGAGGCCGCGACCACCGTGGCG
>NZ_JARAVO010000173.1:0-20964 GCF_033792805.1 Streptomyces sp. PA03-1a | reverse complement strand
CACGGCGGCGGCGGTGGCGGCGGCCACGGCGGCGGCGGTGGCGGCGGCCACGGCGGCGGCGGTGGCGGCGGCCGGTAACACCCCGGCCGGGGACCGGCCCTCGACCGGCCCCCGACACCAGCCGAACATCTGGCGACCGGCCACAGCAGGCCTCTGACCAGCGACTGGACGGTCGCGCACCTCACGGAAGCGGAAGCCGCGCCCACGGGAGACCGGTGGGCGCGGCTTCCGCTCTTCACGTCTTCGTGCCCCGGTACACCACTTCCGTGCGCCAAATTGCCCGATAAAGAATGTTTCCCGTGAAACATTCCTTACGTACTATATTGACACTGTGCTCATATCGCCGGATCCGGCCGATGGGGTGGAGGCGGTCCGGCCGACCTCAGGGAAGCGCCGTGTTCTACCTGTCCTCAGCAGTCTCCGCGGGAACCGGCCAGGGCTTCTACATCGGCGGCCGGTGGGTCTCCCCGAGCGGGACCCGCCGCACACCCATCGTCTCCCCCTCCACGGAGGAGGAGTTGCTGCACGTGCCGCTCGCGGACACCCGGGACGTCGCACGCGCGGTCGCCGCCGCGCGCACGGCCTTCGACGAGGGTCCCTGGCCGCGGATGTCCGCGCCCGAACGCGCCGCGCACCTCAGACAGCTGGCCGACCGGGTGCGCCGGCGGCTGCCGCTGCTGGCACGTCTGTGGACGGCCCAGGTCGGGGCGCCGGTCGCCTTCGCCGAGGGACTCGTCCAGGCCGGCCAGAGCCGCTTCGACTACTTCGCCAAGCTCGTCGGCTCGTACGCGTTCGAGGACCGCCGTCCCACCTCCCGGGGGCACGCCCGTGTGACCCGTGAACCCGTCGGCGTCGCCGCGCTGTTCGCCCCGTGGAACGCCACCTTCAACATCTTCGCGCACAAGATCCCCACGGCCCTGGCGGCAGGCTGCACGGTGGTCGTGAAGTCGCCGCCGGAGAGCCCGCTGGACGCCCTGGTGGTCGCCGAGTGCGCCGAGGCGGCCGGGCTGCCGCCGGGGGCCGTCAACGTGATCACGGCGGATCGCGAGGAGTCGCAGACGCTGGTGGCCTCGCCCGGCGTGGACAAGATCAGCTTCACCGGCAGCGTGCCGACGGGCCGCGCCGTCGCCACGGCCGCACTGGAGCGCTTCGCCCGGGTCACCCTCGAAATGGGCGGCAAGTCCGCCGCGATCCTGCTCGACGACGTGGACCTGCAGGACACCCTCGACACCCTCACCCCACTGAGCATGCCCTTCGCCGGACAGATCTGCTTCGCCCAGACCCGCATCCTCGCGCCGCGCTCCAGGATCGCGGAGGTCCTCGGGGCGTACGCCGACCGCGTGCGTCTGCTCAGGGCCGGCGACCCCTGGAGCCGTACGACGCAGGTCGGCCCCGTCCTCAACGAACGGCAGCTGCGCCGCGTCCTGGGCTACATCGACAGCGGCCGCCGCGAGGGCGCGAGGGTGGTGACCGGCGGCGGCCGCAGCCCGGGCCACGAGCACGGCCACTACGTGCTGCCCACGGTGTTCGCCGACGTCGAACCCGGCATGACGATCGCCCGCGAGGAGATCTTCGGCCCGGTCGTGACCGTCCAGGCCTACGAGGACGTCGACCAGGCGGTGGCGATCGCCAACGCCACCGACTTCGGCCTCAGCGGCAGCGTCCACGGCGCCGATCCCGAACGCGCCTACCAGGTCGCACGCCGGGTGACGACCGGCCAGCTGAGCGTCAACGGATTCGAACTGGCACCTTCGGTCCCGTTCGGCGGCCGGAAGTCCTCGGGCCTGGGGCGCGAGGGCGGCCCCGAGGGGCTGGAGGCCTACCTGGAGACCAAGGCCGTCTTCATGCCGGGTCCGTGACATGGCCGCCCACGCCGTGCAGCAGATGGTGCACGATGGTCTCCGCGAACCCCTCGCTGACGGGGTGGTCGGCCACCAGGAGCCGGAAGTAGCAGGCCCCCCACAACTGGTCGATCAGCGCCTGGGGATCGATGTCCGCCGCCAGCTGGCCCCGGTCCCGCGCCCGCTCCAGGACGGCGGCCATGCGCGCGCGGCGCGGCCCGGAGTAGCGCTCGCGGAACAGCTCGCCGAGAGGGGGATCGGTCTGGGCGCAGCCGATGAGTTCGGACACGACCCGTCCCGCGGGGGTGCCGCACAGATGCCGCACGAACTTCCGCATGTGGGCCGTCAGGTCCGCTTCGATGTCGCCGGTGTCCTCGAAGACCAGACGCTCGTCGACGACGGCGACGTAGGCGTCGAGGGCCAGTGCGCCCCGCGACGGCCACCACTTGTGGATGGTCATCCGGCTCGCCCCGGAGCGCCGCGCCACCTTCTCGACGGTGAAGGCGGCCATGCCCTCGGCGAGGAGCAGTTCACGCGCGGCCGCGAGCACCTCGCCGCGGACCAGGGCGGCCGGCCTGCGGCCCTGCCCGGGCCGCGGCGCCTCGTCGGTCCCCCCGGCCGCCCGGGCGCCCGCTCCGCGCGCTGCGCTCATTCCCGGCTCCGTCCTGCGGTCCGCCCGCCCGCCCCGCGGTGGGGCGCCGCTGCGGGCTGATCACGGAAATCACTGCCAACGAGCCTATATCGGGCATCCCGTCGATTCCCCGGAGCGACAGGACCGTCCCGGACCCGGACTCCGAGAGGAACACTCGATGATCGTCTACGACAGGCTGTACATCGGTGGTGCCTGGACCGCCCCGGCGCATCCCGGGCTGCTGGACATCCGCTCACCCCACGACCGCTCCCTGGTCGGACGCGCCGCCCAGGCCGCGCCGGGCGACGCCGACGCCGCCGTCGCCACGGCGCGCGCCGCCTTCAACAGCGGGCCGTGGCCGCATCTGGACCCCAAGGAACGGCAGGAGGTGATCCGGCGGGTGAACGGGCTGCGCGAGGAGCGTGCGCAGGAGGCGGCCGCACGGGTGTCCGCCTCGACCGGGACGCCCCGCCGGTTCACCGATGCGGAGCAGGCCTCCCTCACGCGGCGGGTCGACGCCTGCCTCAAGGCCGCCGGGGAAGTCGGCTGGGAGGAGGCCGTCCATCCCTGTGACCCCACCCCGGGTTTCGACACCATCGTGCGGCGCGATCCGGTCGGCGTGGTCGCGGCGGTCATCCCCTGGCAGTGCCCGTTCGCGGCCGCCACGGCGCAGCTGACCCCGGCCCTCCTGGCGGGCAACACCGTCATCCTGAAGGTCACGCCGGAGAACTCGCTGGGCATGGGACTGCTGGCCGAGCTGTACGCCGAGGCCGGACTGCCCGAGGGCACGCTGAGCGTACTGCCCGCCGACCGGGACACCGGCGAGTACCTGGCCACCCACCCGGACGTCGACGCGATCGCCTTCACCGGCTCCGCCCGGGCCGGCCGCCGCGTCGCCGCCCTCGCCGGCGAGCAGCTCAAGCGGGTCCGGCTGGAACTGGGCGGCAAGGCGGCCGCGATCGTCCTGGACGACGCCGACGCCCCGCGGACGGTGCGGGGGCTGTTCGCATCACCCGGCGACGACGGGGGGACGTGCGCCGATCGGACCCGCGTCCTCGCCCCGCGCCGCCGGTACGAGGAGTTCGTCGCGGCGGCCCAGGAAGCCGTCACGTCGCTGAAGGTCGGTGACCCGGGGGCACCGGACACCCGCATCGGGCCGATGGCCGGCCGTGAGCGGCAGCAGCGGGTGATGTCGTACATCGAGCTGGGCATCGAGGAGGGCGCCCGGCTGGTGACCGGTGGTCCCCGGGTCCCCGCGGGCCTTGAGGAGGGCTACTACGTGGCGCCGACGCTCTTCGCGGACGTCGACCCCCGCATGCGCATCGCCCAGGCCGAGGTCTCCGGCCCGGTGGTCACGGTCATCCCGCACGACGGGGACGACGACGCGGTACGGATCGCCGACGACTGCGAGTACCGGGTGTCCGGCGGGGTGTGGTCCACCGACCCCGGACGCGCCGTCGCCGTCGCGCGCAGGCTGCGCACCGGCCCGGTGACCGTCAACGGGGCCCCGGCGGGCCTCGACGGGACGGCCGGCGTCGACGCGTACGTCGCGCACCGGACGATCACCCGGCCCCGCTGAGCGCACCACCCGGGCCACCCGGGGGTCAGGGCACGACGCGGCCGAGGAAGCCCCGCACGTACCCGGCGACGGCGTCCAGGTGGCTCTCCAGGGCGAAGTGCCCGGTGTCGAGGAGGTGCACCTCGGCCTCGGGCAGGTCGCCGAGGAAGGCGCGGGCACCGGCCGGGGCGTAGACCTCGTCGTTCGCGCCCCACACGGCCAGCAGCGGCACCTGGCCGGCCCTGAAGTACTCGTGCAGCGCCGGGTGGAGGGCCACGTCCCGGGGGTGGTCGCGGAACAGCCGCAGCTGGATCTCGTCGTTGCCGGGACGCTGCAGGAGCGCGACGTCGTGGGCCCAGGTGTCCGGGCTGACCAGGTCCGGGTCGGGGACGCCGTTGAGGTACCGCCAGCGGACGGCGTCCGGGGTGAGGGCGTAGCGCACGGCCTTCTCGTTCCCCGGTGACGGGTCGGCGGCGTAGGCCCGCACGTCGGACCAGAAGGAGTCGACGAGGCCCTCCGCGTAGGCGTTGCCGTTCTGCGTGACGATCCCGGTGATCCGCGCCGGGGCGCGCAGTGCCAGGCGCCAGCCGATCGCCGCCCCGTAGCCGTGGACGTACATCGCGTGGCGTCCGACGCCGAGGTGCTCCAGCAGGGCGGCCGTCACGTCGGCGAGGGCGTCGAAGGAGTAGGGGAAGTCCTGCAGGGACGGCATCGAGGACAGGCCGAAGCCGATGTGGTCGGGCGCGAGGACCCGGTAACGGTCCGCGAGCAGCGGGATGAGGTGCCGGAACATGTGGGAGCTGGCGGGGAAGCCGTGCAGCAGGACGACGACGGGGGCGTCGCGGGGGCCCGCCTCGCGGTAGAAGACCTCCCGGTCCGCGACGGCGGCCGTGAGGTGGTGGACCGGGACCATCGCTGACCTCCTGGGAGCACGACCTTCCTGTCGCATGCCACGTGGGGCAGGGGAATCACGTTCCGGCGGACGGATTCACGCGGTTGCTGCTCGCTTCTCCGGCAGGCATGCGATTCGGTCCCACCGGCCCCCGCGCCACAGCACCTGGGCGCAGGCGGGGTGAGTAGCCGTACTCATGCCCGCGGGCCGACCGGGCGGGACGATGGCGGCAACGAACCCTCGGACGGAGGAGGTTGGTGACGGCGATGGGGAGATTCCTTGGCGCGGTGCTGGCGTTGGCGGTGACCGCGGGGGCGCTGGCACTGGTCTACGCGGTGGGCGCGCCGCTGCCGGTGGTCCTGGGCGTGGGCGCGGGGGTGCTCTGCCTGCTGTGGCTGCTGGTGCTGCTCACGGTGCCGTGGAACGTCTACTTCCGGGCGCACGCGGTGCTGGCCGAGATCGCCGTGAGCCGGGAGAAGGGCCTGGTGGTCCCCCGGGCGCGGGACGCCGAGGCCGCGCGGATCGCCCGGACGATGCTGCGGGCCGCCCTGTCGGGGCACCTGCTGACGACGGCCGGGGTGCTGGCGGTGACGCTTGCGACCGGTCACGGCGCGGGGTACTGGATCGCCGGGTTCTTCCTGCTCAGCACGGTGTTCCGCCCGGCGGGCGCATGGTTCGGGCAGCTGCGGCAGCGGCTGGGCACCCTGCTGAAGGACGTCACCTACCCACGCGACGACGTGCTGGAGCTCAAGAAGGGCGTCGAGCGCACGGACAGCGGCATCAAGGTCCTGGAGGAGAAGGCCGAGGAGCAGTACCGGGCCCTGGCGGAGCTGCGGCGCACGGTGGACGTGCTGGGCGTGTCGGTCTACGAGCGGGCCGAGGACACCGACCGCCGGATCACCGCGCTGGCACGGGAGTTCGAGGCCACGGTCAACCGGCTCACGGACAACGAGGAGATCATCACGGGTCTCAAGGCCTTCCTCCGGCTGCTGCGGGCGGGCGACGGCGCCCCGGGCCGGGCAGCGGCCGACGTCTGACCGGAGGCCAGGCGGTCTCCATGTGCGGCCCGGGGCGCCGCCCCGGGCCCGGTCCTACGCGGACGGCGCGTCCGGGCCCGCCGCCAAGGAGCTGAAGCCGGTCAGCTTGGCCGGGTTGAGCACCCACATGAGCTGGTCGATGCCCTGCTCGGAGGCGCTGATGGCCAGCAGGGCCATCGGCGTGCCGGCCTGGGACACGAGCGCCGCGGTCTGCCCGTTCGCCTCGACCCACACCACCTCGGTGTCGGGCCAGAAGCGCGGGGCGAAGGCGGTGACGAACCTCGCCACCTTGGCGCTGCCGACCACGGGGATCTTGGAGGCGTTGCGCACGGCGCCGCCGCCGTCGCCGTAGTTCACCACGTCCGTGGCGAGCAGTTTCTCCAGGCCGGCCAGGTCGCCTGCCCTGGCCGCCGCCACGAACGCCTCGAGGAGCCGGCGGTGCTCCGCGCTCCCCACCTGTTCGCGCCGCCCGGCGGCGATGTGCTTGCGGGCGCGGCTGACGAGCTGGCGGGAGTTGGCCTCGCTCAGGTCCAGCACGGTGGCGATCTCCCGGTACGGGTAGTCGAACGCCTCGCGCAGCACGTACGCCGCCCGCTCGGTGGGCGTCAGCCGCTCCAGCAGGAGCAGGACCGCGAACTCCACCGCCTCGCCGCGCTCGGCGCCGAGCACGGGGTCGGCGCGCGTGTCGACCGGTTCCGGGAGCCAGGGCCCGACATAGCCCTCGCGCCGCACGCGGGCGGACTGGGTGACGTTGATCGCCAGCCGGGTCGTCGCGGTGGTCAGGAACGCGGTCGGATTCTCCACGGCGTCGCGGTCGGCGGCCTGCCACCGCAACCAGACGTCCTGGACGACGTCCTCGGCCTCCGCGGCGCTGCCGAGCATCCGGTAGGCGATGCCGAACAATCGGGGGCGCAGGGCCGTGAACACCTCCGCGGCCTCGTCGAGCGAGCCGCCGCGTTCCGCGTCGCCTGGCTGCATCGTCGCGTTTTCCTCCACCGTCAGATCCGCCCGACTGCCCGTTCCAGCGTACACAGACGGCGATTTCCTCCGGGCCCGGGGGCACTTCGCCCGGGCCCCATTCAGCGCGGTTGAGGAGCGACGTCGCCGTACGGCAGGCATTTCCCGCGCCGCGCGCGAATTGCCGTGGCGGGCCCACGGGGGGCCTTCCGGCCGGGTCGGGGAATTCCGGAGCCATTGCGGACCCATTCCGGTCGCGGCTTCCGGGCGCACGGGCCCCAAAGTCTGACCGGGCAGCGGCTCCGTTTGTGACAACGGGATTCCGCCGGTGGTCCCGGCCGGTTCCGCGCGGCGTGCTCACAGATCTTCACGGAATTTCGCACACGCGTTCCAAAAACGCCGTGGAGCAGGGTAACGTTACGTATCGCAGCAAGATCCGCACAGGGAGGGACGGGGCATGGAGCCCACCAGGACGACAGTGCGCCGTGGGCGCCCGCAGGGCTCGGACAACCCCGGCCCCGACGGGCTGACCAACCGTCAGACCCGTATCGTCGAGGCGATCCTGGGCTCGGTGGAGAGCCGCGGTTTCCCGCCGTCGATGCGCGAGATCGGTGAGGCCGTGGGGCTGGCGAGCACCTCCTCGGTCGCCCACCAGCTGGCGGTGCTGCAGCGCAAGGGCGTGCTCGAGCAGGATCCGCACCGGCCCCGCGCCTACCGCGTGCGGTGCTCCTGGCCGTCGCAGCACGACTCCGAGCCGGGTGCGGTGCCCGTCAGCGCCTCCCCGTCCGCGCGCGTGCCGGTGATCGGCCGGATCGCGGCCGGCACCCCGATCCTCGCCGAGGAGCAGGTCGACGAGGTCTTCGTACTCCCCCGGCAGATCGTCGGCGCGGGCGAGCTGTTCGCCCTCAAGGTCGTCGGCGACTCCATGACGGGCGTCGCGATCTGCGACGGCGACTGGGTCACGGTGCGCAGCCAGGACGCCGCCGACCACGGCGACATCGTGGCCGCGATGATCGACGGCGAGGCCACCGTCAAGCGGCTCAAGCACGAGGGCGACCGGGTCTGGCTCATGCCGCACAACCCCGCCTACGACCCGATCCCCGGCGAGGAGGCGGTCATCCTGGGCAAGGTGGTCGCCGTGCTGCGACGCCTCTGAGGCCGTGCGCCGACTCCCGCTCAGTCCGTCGCCGCGGGCAGCACCGACCGGAGCCCGCCGAGCAGATGGGCCCGGAAGGCCGCGTCGTGGTAGGCCTGCGCGGAGTGCCCCAGTGCGGTGTAGAAGACGGGCCCTCCGCCGTACTCGTGGCACCACACCAGCGGATGGTCCGCGCCCATCGAGCCCCCCGTGTACGAGGACTCGTCGGCGCAGGCCAGGACCCGCACCCCGGGGCGGGGACTGCGGTCGAAGTCGTACCACTCGTCGGTGACCTTCCACGCCGCGCCGAGGTGCGCGGTCGCGGGATGGGCGGCGTCCTCGACGAGGACCGTGCCCGCCTGCAGGGGCGGGTGCCCCGTGAAGCGCGCGCCCAGCAGCTCCCCGTAGTAGGGCCAGTCGTACTCCGTGCAGGCGGCGGCGTGCACGCCCATGAACCCCGCGCCGTCGGCGTGGTGCGCCGCGAGGGCGGCCCGGCCCGCGTCGCTGAGCACCTCCCCGCTGGTGGACAGGAACACCACGGCGTCGTACGCGCGCAGGCCGGCCCCCTCGAAGTCCTCGGGCCGTTCGGTGGCGTCCACCCGGAAGCCGTGCCCGGCTCCCAGCTCGGTGAGCGCCCTGACGCCGTCGGGGATCGACTCGTGCCGGTAGTCGGTGGTGCGGGTGTAGACGAGCACACGGGGGTCGCGGCGGGACAATCGGCTCTCCCAGGACGGTGACGGACGACGGGCAGCGCCCACCAGTCTCCCCGCCGCGGTCCGGGCGTCGACGGCGGCCCGGGTCCCGTCAGTGGCCGATGCTGTCGATCAGCTCGCGGGCACCCTGCCGCAGCAGTGCCACCGCGACCGACGTCCCGAGGGTGGCGGGGTCCAGCGGTCCTGCCCATTCGTGGGCGTCGAGGACGGTCTTGCCGTCCGGGGAGAAGACCCGGGCCCGGAGCGAGAGCCGGCCGTCGCGTTCGGCGTGGGCGTAGCCGGCGATGGGGCTGTTGCAGTGGCCCTGCAGGACGTGGAGGAACATCCGCTCCGCCGTGGTCTCCCGGTGCGCGGCCGGGTCGCCGAGGTCGCTCACGACGTCGATCGTCCCGGCGTCGCCCTCCCGGCACTGCAGGGCGAGGACGCCCGCGCCGATCGGCGGGATCATCGTCTCGACCGGGAGCACCTCGCTGATCACGTCGGTCCTGCCGATCCGCTCGAGCCCGGACACGGCCAGCAGCAGCGCGTCCGCGTCGCCCGCCGCGAGCTTGTCCAGGCGGCGGTTGGCGTTGCCCCGCATGGGGACGCAGGTGAGGTGCGGATGCGAGGCCATGATCTGCGCGATGCGGCGTACGGAGGAGGTGCCGATGCGCGTGCCGGGCGGGAGCCGGTCGAGGGTGAGGCCGCCGGGGTGCACCAGGGCGTCGCGGATGTCGTCCCGCTTGAGGAAGGCGGCGAAGACCGTCCCGGCGGGCAGCGGCCGGTCGGCGGGGACGTCCTTCACGCAGTGGACGGCAAGGTCGGCCCGGCCCTCCAGCAGCGTGGCGTCGACCTCCTTGGTGAACGCACCCTTGCCGCCGAGCTGGGCCAGGTCGCCCATCCAGCGGTCACCGGACGTGGTGACGGGCACGACCTCCGTCCGGATGCCGGGGTGGAGCGCCGCCAGTTCCGCGCGGACGCGCTCGACCTGGGCCAGCGCCATCGGGGAGGAACGCGAGACGATGCGGATCAGCTCGGGGACTGCCATGCGCCCACGGTACGGCGTCCGGCACACGTCCCGCGCAACACCCCGAACCCCACGCGCCGTGACGACGGCGGGGCTAGTGTGTCCCGCGGCGCCCACCGGGAGGGCGCCGGCGCGGAGCGGTGGCGCCACAGGTACAGGCGACGGGGTAAGCGCACGATGACGCAGGAACGGCCCTCGCCCGCCGCGGTGTCCCCCGAACCGGCGACGCCCACCACCCTCGCCACGGTCCGGGTGCGCAGGTTCCCGGCCGGTCTGCGCCACCGGCGTCCGCTGTACGTCCTGGCCGTGCTCGTGCTCCTGGCGCAGATGGCGTTCGCGATGGTCACCACGGCCGTCCAGCAGACGCCCACCATCGACGAGCCGGTGTACGTGGGCACCGCTACGGTGTATCTGCGCGAGCACAGCCTGCGCTTCAACCCCGAGCACCCGCCGCTCGGCAAGCTCCTCATCGCCGGTGGTCTGGCGTTCGCCCACCCCCACCTCGACCCGGCCTTCGAGGGCGACCAGACGGAGCTCGGCCGCAGCGTGCTCTACGAGTCGGGCAACGATCCCTGGCGCCTGATGCTGGCGGCCCGGCTGCCGGTGATCGCGCTGACCCTGGTGTTCGGGCTGGTGGTGCTCGCCTTCGCGCGCGATCTCACCGGTCCCGCCGGGGGGCTGCTCGCGCTCGCCCTGTACGCGTTCTCGCCGGACGTCATCGCGCACGGCTCGCTCGCCACCCTCGACGTCCCGGCGGCCGGTTTCCTGCTGACGTCGGTGTGGGCGCTGTGGCGGGCCCGGGAGCGTCCCCGGCGGTACCTGCCGCTCGCCGGTGCGGCGTTGGGCGCGGCGGTCGCCACGCGGATGAGCACGCTCCCCGCGGTGCCGGTCCTGTTGCTCCTGGCAGCGCTGCCGGTGTGGCACGTTGGTGCGCGGGGCGCGCAGCGGCCCGGCACCGCCCGGTCGCTGCGGCGCGCCGCGATCGCGGCGGGCGGGGTCGGGCTCGTCGCCGTCGCAGTGGTGTGGGCGGCGTACCTCGTCGTCGACCCGCGTCTGCGCTGGACCGCGCCGGACACCCTGCCGGCCCTGCACGGACTTCGGGGCTGGGCCGTGGACGCGCTCCCGCTCCCGCGGGCGTACCGGGACGGGATGGCCGTCCAGTTCGGCTTCGAGGACTCGACCTTCGAGGGCTTCCTCTTCGGCCGCCACTACCGCGGGGCGCTCTGGTACTACCTGCCCGCCGCGGTGCTGGTGAAGACTCCGCTCGGCATGCTGGCCCTGTGGCTCGCCGGCACCGCCGCGCTGCTCGCCCACCCCCGGCTGCGCCCCGCCGCCCCGTACCTGCTCGTCCCGGCGGCCGTGCTGACGGCCGCCGCCATGACCGGCTCACGGGACTTCGGCGTCCGCTACGTGGTCTTCCTTCCGATGTTCGGGGCCGTCGCCGCGGCCTGCGTCACCGCCCTGCGACGGCGGTGGGCGGACGTGGCGGCGGCGGCCCTCGTCGCCTTCGTCGCCGTCAGCTCGCTGCGTACCTTCCCCTACTACCTGCAGTACTCCAACGAGGCCTTCGGCGGCACGTCCCGGACCCACCTGCGCCTGCACGACTCCAACGTCGACTGGGGCCAGGACCTGGGCCGCCTCGCGGACCGGCTCCGCGACCGCTACCCCGGCGAGCGGGTCTGGCTGGTCTACAAGGGCAGCGGGGTCCCCGCCCACTACGGCATCCACGCCGCCGATCCGCGCCAGGTCCCCGAGGACCAGGTCCACGGGCTGCTCGTGGTGTCGGACTCCTCGGTCGCGAAGGCCGAGGGCGCGCTGGCCGAGCTCATCGCCGGCAGCGAGCCGATCGACGAGGTGGGGCACTCGATCACGATCTACCGCCGCGGCTGACGACCGCGCCGCCCCCCGTCCGGGAGGGGCGGCGCCGGGCACGGCGGGGTCAGGGCTTGCGGGCCACCACGGCGTAGACGTTGATGTCCGCGTCCGTGACGTCGGTGATGCTCCGGTAGCGGATCGCGTCGATGTCCTCGAGGCCCTCGATGAACTCCGGCGAGGCGTCGGCGTGGGTGGCGAGGGTGTCGTCGACGTCGTCAGGGCGCCAGTGGTGGACGGGTACGAGCCCGGGCTCGACGATCTCCAGGCCGTTGTCCGTGACGAAGCGCAGGACCTCGGCGTGCTCGCGGAGCACGAAGGAGAAGCCGCGGTCCTGGTAGGTCTTGGCGACCTTGGCGATCTGCTCCGCATTGAGGTCGGAGGTGAGGTGGCTCAGCACGACGTGGCTGCCCGAGGGCAGCGCGTCGACGAGGTGCTTGACGATCCCGTACGCCTCGTCGTCCTCGACGAAGTGCAGGACGGCGACGAGCACGAGCGCGACGGGCTCGGTGAGGTCCAGCGTGCCGGCCGCCTGGCGCAGGATCGCGGCGGGGTCGCGCAGGTCCGCGTCGATGTAGTCGGTCCGTCCCTCGGGGCCGCTGGTCAGCAGGGCGCGCGCGTGGGCCAGGACGACGGGGTCGTTGTCGACGTACACGACCCGCGCGTCGGGGGCGATCCGCTGCGCGATCTGGTGCACGTTCTCCTGCGTGGGCAGGCCGGTGCCGATGTCGAGGAACTGGCGTGTGCCGGTCTCCCCCGCGATGTGGTTCACCGCGCGGCGCAGGAAGTCGCGGTTGTGCCGCACGTCCAGGTAGCCCCGGGGATTTGCGGCCAGCGCGGCCGCGGCCGCCTCACGGTCGACGGGGTAGTTGTCCCTGCCGCCGAGGAAGACGTCGTAGACGCGCGCCGGGTGCGCCTTGGTGGTGTCGATCCGCCGGCGGAGCTGCTCGGCGGAGTCGTAGTCGTCGGGAGCGTCGCTGCCGCTGGTCATGGCCATCCCCTGGGGACTCGAATACGCGAACTGATCTGCACACAACTTAGCTGGTGAAGCTGCGAGTTGGCGCCATCCCTGCCCGCTCCTGCGAGCGGCCCGTACAGGGGCGCGCAGAAAGGCCGGAACCTGCCCTCCCGTTGGCCGTCCCCGCTCGTTGACCTTGGTGACCGCACACCCCCGGAGCTCGCTTGGAGGCTCGCTTGACGTCGCTCCACGACGGTGCACCGGCTGCCGGTGAACCGCGCAACGCCTCGGTGCTCATCCACAACGACCAGGGCGAGTACCTCCTGCACCTGCGCGACCACCGCCCGGACATCCGCAACCCCGGCGCCTGGTCACTGCTCGGCGGCGGCCGTGAGCCGGGCGACGTGTCCCTGGAGGCGACCGCCCGGCGTGAACTGCGCGAGGAGGCGGGGCTCGACCTGCCCGCGCTGCGCGCCTTCGCGGTGGAGCACGTCCACGAGCCGGACGGGTCGCTCCTGCCGGTCCAGGTCTTCAGCGGCCGCTGGAACGGCGATCCCGACGCCCTGCGACTGACCGAAGGCGTCCTGCTGCGCTGGTTCCGGCCCGAGGTCATGCCGCGGCTGCGGTTGGGCCACGCGACCCTGGAGCTCGTCCGCCGGCACGCCCGCCTGGCCGTGCCGCCGGGCACCGGAGCCCGGGCGGCCGGGCGGGGCGTCCTCCACGTCGTCGGCGCGCACCTGTACCTGGAGAACGCCGGCGGCCAGGTCCTGCTCGGACTGCGCCACCCCGACTCCGCCTTCGCCGGCGGCGAGTGGCACTTCCCCGCCGGGCACTGCGAGCAGGAGAGCGCCGTCGCGTGCCTGGTCCGCGAGGCGGACGAGGAGACGGGCCTGCGGATCAGGCCGGAGGACGCCGAGTTCGCGCACGCCGTGCACCTCGTCGACGCGCCGGGCGGCCGTCCCCGGCTGCAACTCGTCTTCCGCGTACGCCGCTGGCAGGGCGAACCGGTGGTCCGCGAGCCCGACAAGTGCCTGTCCTGGCGCTGGTGGCACCCGAACGCCCTCCCCGAACGCCTCGTGCCGTACACCCGGGCCGCGAATCGAAGGCATCCGGGCCGGCCGCCACTACACCGAGTCGGGCTGGGCATGACCTGCGGACCGGGCCTGCCGGAAGCCCGGGTGCGACGGTTCGCGGAACGCGCCGTCGGCCCGATCGAACGGTGGACGGACACGTCCTGGCCCCGCGAGAGCAGTCGGGTGTGGCAGGTGTGCGGTGCGGGCGGCCTCGTCGGCTACGTCAAGATCCACCAGAACGACCGCTTCCACCACCGGGAGGTGACGGCCTACCGGACATGGGTGCGGGCCCTGGGAGCCGCCACGCCACGCCTGGTGGCGGCCGACGAACGGCTGCGCGCGATCGTCGTGACCGCCGTCCCCGGACGCCCGCTCCACGTCGGCGTCCGGCCCCCAGAGGAGGAACGTGCGATGTTCGTCCGCGTCGGCGCGCTCGCCGCCGCCGTCCACGGCAGCGCACCGCCACGGCCCGCCTCCGGGGACAAGGGACCTGCCACGGGGAAGCTCGACCTGCACCTGGACGGCGCCCGTCCCCACCTGGCCCCGGGTGACGAGGAGTTCGTCCGCGCGCTGACGGCCCGGGCAGCCGCCCTTCCCGCTCTCGACCTGGTGCCCACGCACGGCGACTTCCAACTGCGCAACCTGCTGTGGTCGGGCCGGCTCGCCGTGATCGACTTCGAGCGCAGCGAGCCGCAACCGGCGCTCCGTGACTTCGTACGGCTCTCCGACGCCTGGTCCGGCCGACCGGACCTCCACGGGGCCTTCCTGACCGGCTACGGGCGGGAGCTCACCCCGCTCGAGCACGAACGCCTGGCTGTCGACTCCGCCCTTGACGCCGTCTCGGGCATCCGTTACGGCGCCGCCCACGACGATCCCGAGGTCCTCGCACGCGGCCTGCGCACCCTCGCCCGGCTCCGCACGACCGGCCACTGACCCGGTGATCCGGGTCACCACGCTCAGGTCTCACCCCGCCGGCGCGAGCGCGAGGGGCGGTGAGGGCAGCCCGAAATGGTCGGCGATGATGCGCAAGGTGTGGGTACCGTCGGCGTTGAAGGCGGCGTCCGCGTCGTACCGCGGGGTGTCGCGGCCCACGATGCCCGCGTCCAGGAGTTCACGGACGAGCAGGTCGGCCGAGCCGCCCGCGCGACGGGACTCGCGTCGCATGCCGAAGTTGAAGTAGGTCCCCTCGAAACCGCCCGAAGCGTGGGTGAACTGGATCGGGTGCTCGTCGCAATGGGGGACCACGTAGTCCTGCCCGTGCGGGCAGGGGCATGGGGGCGTGGAGGCCAGGAAGACGCTTTCCACCGGCGCACCTCCCGGGTCGCTCGCACGATGTACGTGCCGGAAGCCGGTGAGATCGCGCGCCAGTTCCCAGGCTTGCGACCGGCGCGGGGCACTGTAGGCGTCGTGGGTCAGCCAGACCCAGCCCGCCCCTGATCCGCTCGCGAGAGCAGGCCGGCCGGCCTCGGCGTAGACGGCGGCGACCGTCGGCAGCGTCATGCCCCTCACAAAGGTGACGAACGTGTTCGGGGTGAGCCAGGCCATCAGGCGCAGACCTCCGGGGACAGGGGCGGCGAGGGGAGGATGAAGAAACCGGCGATCGCCCGCACGAGGCGCGCGTGGTCCTCGTCGCGGTGGTCGAAGCAGTCGTGACCGGGGTCGGCCTCCCGCGCGCACGCCGAGTCCGGACCGATGAGGTTCGCGGCCAGCAGTTCGGGCGAGAGGTGGTCGGGGTTCTCACCGCTGCGGAGCTGCGGGCTGCCGAAGGAGAGGGAGAGGACCGTACGGCCGTCGCGGAAGTAGGTGAAGGACGGCGGATGGGCCTTCGCGCTGCAGGGCTCGGTCTCGAACACGACGACCTCCGCGCCGTCACGGCACAGGCGGTTGTAGTCCACTGCGTCGTAGTCATCGGCGTCGTAGTCGTGCATGTCGTGAACCGCCCACGCCCATTCGCCCGCCTCACCGACCATGAGCGGTTCCCGCTGCGCGCCCCGCAGGCGCCGCGTCAGCGCGTCGAGGGTCATGCCGCGGGCGAAGACGAGATTCACCTCGTGCCCGGCGAACGATCCGCGCATCCAAGTCGTCATGCCGCGACTGTAGGAGTGGGCACCGACAACGGGACCGCCGGGACGTCAGCCGGCCTCCGGTGCGCCGCCGCGCTCGTCGAAGGTGAGCTCGGGCGGCGGCCTGCGGAAGCCGCGGGTCAGGTAGGCGAGGTAGGCAACGCCGAGGGCGAGCCAGATGACGCCGAGGGTGAGGGCCTTGCCGTCGAGGTGGAACAGGAGCCAGAGGTCGATCAGGGCGCCGATGGCGGGGACGACGGCGTAGCCGAACACGCCCACGTGCTCGCCCGCGCGGCGCTTGCGCAGGTACGTCGCGATCACGCTGAGGTTGACGAAGGTGAAGGCGGTGAAGGCGCCGAAGTTGATGAAGGAGGTGGAGGTGGCGACGTCCAGGCGGAGGGCGATGAGCCCGACCACGCCGGTCAGGAGGATGTTGAAGGCCGGCGTCAGGTGGCGTGGGTGGAGGTGGCCGAAGACCTTGCGCGGCAGCACGTCGTTGCGGCCCATGGCGTACAGCAGGCGGGAGGTGCTGGCCTGGGCGGCGACGCCGGAGGCGAACCGGGCGACGACGAGTCCGGCGAGGAAGACGGAGGAGAAGAGGTCGCCGCCGATGGTCCTGGCGATCTCGAAGGCGGCCGAGCTGGGGTCGTCGAACCGGCTGCCGGGGTGGGCGAGCTGGGTGGTGTAGGCGAGCGCGATGAAGATGCCGCCGCCGATCAGGGCGGTGAGCATGATCGCGCGGGGCATGGTCCTGCGGGGCTCGACGGTCTCCTCGGTGAGCGTGGTGACGGCGTCGAAGCCGAGGAAGGAGTACGCCGCGATGGCCGCGCCGCCGGAGATCCCGGCCAGCGTGGTGGCGTCGTTGCGGAACGGCCCGGTGCTGAACAGGCCCCCGGCGCCCTCGATGTGGCAGCCGCCGGCCCGCCGCTGAGCACCCCGGCCCTCGGCGGCATCCGCCGTCTGTCCGCACTGGACACCGTCCGCGCCCGGATAGCCCTGGCCATCGACCTGGGCCTGCTCGCCCCCGGGGAGCGGTTGCCCGAGGCCGGCGAGATCGCCGCTGCGCTGGACGTCGGGGAGATCACGGTGCGCCGGGCCCTGGTGGCCCTGTGCGACGACGGGCTGCTGGAGCGCCGCCGCGGCCGAAACGGCGGCACACTGGTCGCCCGGCAACCGGCGAAGGGCTCGGTCAGCGCCGTCGGCAGCTACCGCTCCGACACCGACGCGGTGCGCCGGCTGATCGACCACCGGCTGGTCCTGGAGTGCGGCATCGCCCACCTCGCCGCCGGCCACGCCGACGACTCCGCGCTGCGCGAACTGGAGCACCTGGTCGACCTCATGGACGCGGTGACCAGCTGGGCCGAGTTCCACCGCCATGACGAGGAGTTCCACCTCGCCCTCGCCTCCGCCACCGGGACACCGTCGGTCGTCGTCCCGTACGCCGCCGTCGTCCGCGAGCTCTACCGGTACTACCTGCCCTACCCGCTCGACGCTCTGCGCGCCTCCAGCGCCAAGCACCGGGCCCTGGTCCGCGCACTGCGGCAGGGTGACCGCGCGACGGCCGCCGCGGTCGCCCAGGACCACGTCCAGGCACTGCACCGGACGATGTTCATCGGCCTCCCCGAGGCCGTGCCGGGAGCCGCCACCGCCGAGGACTGAGACCCGGCCGCGACACCAGTACAGTCGAGCCACACGTGCGGCGTGCGCCGCCACAGGGGTGGAGGAGACGTCCGTGGAGGGGCTGGCGCTCGTCGCGCTCATGGTCGGTGCGGTGCTGGTCACCGCCGTCGCCCGGCGTCTGGGGGTGTCTCCGCCGCTGCTGCTGGTCGCCGTCGGCCTGTGCGCGTCCTTCGTGCCGGGCATCCCCGCGTACGCCATCGAGCCCGAGCTGGTGATGGTGCTGGTCCTGCCCCCGCTGCTGTACTCCTCGGCACGGGAGAGTTCCTACCTGCGCTTCCGGGAGAACCTGCGCCCCATCGGGCTGCTGGCCGTGGGGCTGGTGCTGTTCACCACGGTCGCGATCGGCTACGCCGCGTTCTGGCTGGTGCCGGGGCTGCCGCTGGGCTCGGCGCTGGTGCTCGGCGCGGTGCTGTCGCCGCCCGACGCGGTCGCGGCGACCTCCATCGGACGCCGGCTGGGGCTTCCGCGCCGGCTGCTGACCGTGCTCGGCGGCGAGAGCCTGGTGAACGACGCCACCGCGCTGACGGCCTACCGCGTGGCCATCGCGTCCGTGGCCGGCGCCGGCTACACCCTGCTGCAGGGCGTCGGGGTCTTCCTGATGGCGGCCGTCGGGGGCTCGCTGATCGGTCTGGCGATCGGCTGGCTGGCCCGCATCGGGCACCGGTTCCTGCCCGGGGACCTGGCCAGTGCGCTCGGGCTGCTCGTGCCGTTCCTCGCCTACCTCGTCGGTGAGGAGGCGCACACCTCGGGGGTGCTGGCCGTGGTCGTGGCCGGCCTGTACCTGGGACACCGGTCCCCCGACACGGAGGCGACCTCCCGGCTGCAGGTGTACGCGGTGTGGAGCGCCCTGGACACGGTGCTGGAGGCCCTCGTCTTCGCCCTGATCGGCCTCCAGGTGCGGGGCATCGTCGACACGGTCGACACGGGCGTGGGGCGGCTGGTCGCGGCCGGTGCCGCGCTGACGGCGGTGACCGTCCTGGCGCGCGTCGTGTGGGTCTACCCCGCGACCTACCTGCCACGGCTGGTGTTCCCGCGGATCCGGGCGCGCGATCCGTATCCGGTGTGGCAGTACCCGGTGGTGCTCTCCTGGGCGGGCATGCGCGGCGTGGTCTCGCTGGCCGCGGCCTTCGCGGTGCCGGAGACCACCGACAGCGGCGCGCCGTTCCCCGGGCGCGACGAGATCCTGTTCCTGACCTTCTTCGTCACGGTCGCCACGCTGCTGCTGCACGGGATGACGCTGCCCCCGCTCATCCGGCGGCTCGGCATCTGCAACAAGGAGGCGTACGAGGACGCCCTGGCCGAGGCGAGCGCGCAGCACAGTGCCGCCCGGGCGGCCCTGGCGCGCCTGGAGGAACTGGCCGGGGACAAGCGCTCCCACCAGGCCGTGCTGGAGACCCTGCGGCAGACCGCGGAGGCCCGCCGCAACGCCGCCTGGGAACGGCTGGGCGGCCCGACCGGCGGGGGCGCCGAGCCTCCGAGCGTGGCCTACCGGCGGCTGCGCCGCGCGATGCTGGACGCCGAACGGCAGGAGTTCGTGCGCTTCCGCGACGAACGCCTCATCGACGACGAGGTGCTGCGTCACGTCATGCGCGAACTGGACCTGGAGGAGGCGGCATTGCAGCGCGAGTAGCCGTGGGCCCGGTCCTCAGCCCATGGACTCGTGGACGAAGCACCAGCGCCAGCTCTCGCCCGGCTGGTACGAGCGGATCACCGGGTGGCCGGTGGCCTCGTGGTGCCCGGTGGCGTGCCGGCCCGGCGAGCTGTCGCAGCATCCGATGTGGCCGCAGGTGAGGCACAGCCGCAGGTGGACCCAGTCGTGGTGTCCTGCGGCCAGGCACTCCGCGCAGCCGTCGACGGGCGGCGCGGCCGCGACGTCGGCCGGGGCCTGCTCGAGATCGGGACATGCTGCTGTCGTCACGCCGGCCCCCTGTGCCGTCTGCGGATCACTGCTGATGGACGCCCCAGGCTACGTCAAGCGCACGCCGTGCGCGATCAGAGTGCCGGGGCGTCCCACCGTGCCGGGCCCGCGGCTCCGTCGAGGAGTTCGCCCTCCAGGAGGCCCATGGTGAACATGTCGTACCACCGGCCGTCGCGCCGGAAGACCTGGCGCAGGCGGCCCTCCTCGACGAAGCCGACCTTCCGGTAGACGTGGTGCGCCGCCTCGTTCTCGGTCACGACGGTGAGCGAGATCTTGTGCAGGCGCATCTTCTCGAAGCCGTAGCGGCACATCGTGCGCATGGCGTCGGTGGCGTAGCCGCGACCCCAGTACTCCTTCTCGCCGAGGTAGATGTCGAGTTCGGCGCATCCGGTCTCGGGTTCGGCGTCGCGCAGCCGCACCAGGCCGATCAGCCGGCCGTCCTGCGGCACCTCGATCCCGTAGAGCACGTCGCCGTAGGCGTTGCGGGGCCGCTCCTCCATGCGCTTCCTCACCTGTGCGAGGGGCTGGGCGTAGTCGTCGTCCATCCAGCGCATGACCTCGGGGTCGTGGTTCCAGCGCCACAGCGCCTCGGCGTCCGTGGGCTCCATCGGGCGCAACTTCACCAGTCGTCCGGGCACCATGGGGGCGGCCCTCCTTCGGGTCGGCATGATCGACGTCGTGGAACCCGAAAGGGTTAGCACGGTCGCCGTCGGCCGCTCAACCGATTTGCCCGCCGGGAGCGGGCGTTCAGCTCGCCTCGGCCCGGCCCTGGCCGTCCGCCGCCAGCACACGCTCGACGTCGGCCCACGACGCCCCGTGCTCGGCGAGGACGTCCGCGACCACGCCGGGGCCGATGGTGAGGGCGAGCAGGACGTGCTCGTCGCCGATGTGACGGTCGCCCCGGGCGACGGCGGCGCGCAGGGAGCGCTCCAGGACGCCCTTGGCCCCGCGGGTGAAGGGTCGTCGTCCCGCGGGCCGCCACCGCCGGGGCCCACGGCGGGCGGCGAGCGCGCCGGTGCCATGGGCGTCCTCCACGCGGGCGACGATCGCGGCGATGTCGATGCCGAGCCCGGCGAGCGCGTCGGCGTCGGCCCGTGAGACCCCGCCGCGGCGCCGGGTCTCCCCCAGCGCCTCCTCCAGGGCCTCGCGGCGCCGGTCGACGCCGAGCGCGGCCAGGGCGGCGGAGGCCCGGGTGCCCTCCAGGTCGAGCAGCGACAGCAGCAGGTGCTCCTCGCCGATCGTCGGGTCGCCCGCCCGTTCGGCGTGCCCGACCGCGCCCTCGACGACCTCGCGCGCGCTCTTGGTGAACTTCTCGAACATCCTCAATGCCTCCCGTACTTCTTGTGCACGGCCTGCCTGCTGACGCCGAGTTCGTGGGCGATCTCCTGCCACGACCACCCCTGCGCCCGCGCGCTCCTGACTTGTACGGTCTCCAGCTGCTCCAGCAGCCGCCGCAGCGCGGCGACGGCCCGCAGCCCGACCCTCGGGTCGCGGTCGCCCGCCCGCTCGGCGAGATCGGTTGCCTCGGTCATGTCTGTCAATTTACGTTGACAGACGCGGCACTGTCAACTCTGGTTGACAGCGCCGGGGGTTTCCTGTTTTTTAAAAAAATTTAACCCCCCCCCCAAAA
>NZ_JARAVO010000172.1:0-21069 GCF_033792805.1 Streptomyces sp. PA03-1a | reverse complement strand
GCCGGGGCCGGTGTGGATGCGGGTGCGGGTGTGGCGGGGGGTGCGGCCTCGGCGGGCCGGGCCGGTCCGCCCATCGCCGCGCGCGCCGCGGCGGGGCCGCCGCCGGGCGGGAGCGGTTCGCCGAACTCCACGACCGGGGCCGCCGGGCCGCCCGCGGGGGCCGCGAAACCACCGGCGGAGGCGCGGCGTTCCAGCCGGTCCAGGCGGGCCTGCAGCGACCGCTCGTCGTCGTAGGCCGCCGGCAGCAGCACGCGGGCGCAGATCAACTCCAGCTGCAGACGCGGCGAGGTCGCCCCGCGCATCTCCGTGAGCCCGCTGTTGACCAGGTCCGCGGCACGGCTGAGCTCCGCCGCCCCGAACACCCCGGCTTGGGCCCGCATCCGCTCCACGACGTCGGCGGGGGCGTCGATCAGCCCCTTCTCCAACGCGTCCGGCACCGCCGCGAGGATCACCAGGTCCCGCAGCCGCTCCAGCAGGTCGGCCACGAAGCGCCGCGGGTCGTGCCCGCCCTCGATCACGCGGTCCACGACCTCGAACGCCGCCGCGCCGTCCCCGGCGGCGAAGGCGTCCACGACGTCGTCCAGCAGCGCGGCGTCGGTGTAGCCGAGCAGCGAGGTCGCCATGGCGTACGTCACACCGGCCTCGCCCGCACCGGCGAGCAACTGGTCCATCACGGACATCGAGTCACGCACCGAGCCGGCCCCGGACCGGACCACCAGCGGGTACACCCCTGCCTCGACCGGGATCGCCTCCCGCTCGCAGACCTCCGCCAGGTAGTCGCGCAGCGTGCCGGGCGGCACCAGCCGGAACGGGTAGTGGTGGGTGCGCGACCGGATGGTGCCGATGACCTTCTCGGGCTCGGTGGTCGCGAAGATGAACTTCAGGTGCTCCGGGGGCTCCTCGACCACCTTCAGCAGGGCGTTGAAGCCCGCCGAGGTGACCATGTGCGCCTCGTCGATGATGTAGATCTTGTAACGGCTGCTCGCCGGCCCGAAGAAGGCCTTCTCCCGCAGGTCGCGGGCGTCGTCCACACCGCCGTGCGACGCCGCGTCGATCTCGATCACGTCGATCGACCCCGGGCCGTTGCGGGCCAGGTCGCGGCACGACTGGCACTCCCCGCACGGCGTCGGCGTCGGGCCCTTCTCGCAGTTCAGGCAGCGCGCCAGGATGCGGGCGCTGGTCGTCTTGCCGCAGCCGCGCGGCCCGCTGAACAGGTACGCGTGGTTGACCCGGTTGTTCCGCAGCGCCTGCTGCAGCGGGTCCGTGACGTGCTCCTGCCCGATGACCTCGGCGAAGGACTCGGGACGATAGCGGCGGTACAGAGCGAGGGACACGCCTACGACGATATCGGCCCCCACCGACACCCGGGCCCCGCGCGTGTGACGGCCCCCACACCGGCGGCCCCCGCGGCCGCCCCGGGCCGCGTTCCCACAGGCCCGCGGGCAGCAAAAGACCCCTCACGCACCCGCCAGAGCCCACCTACCCTTGCTGCCTTCCGGCCCTGGGGGAGTTCAGCGAGATAGCGCCACGTGAGGGGCTACGCCCACCCTACCTGATCGGATCACCCGGGAACGAGTTCGCGAGCACTCCCTCCGGTCTAGTAATGTTTGCCGCGGAGGATTCGCCTAGAGGCCTAGGGCGCACGCTTGGAAAGCGTGTTGGGGGCAACCCCTCACGAGTTCGAATCTCGTATCCTCCGCCAGTGCCTCACCGGGCACGTTGTCGAAGGGCCCCACCGGTCGCGGTGGGGCCCTTCGACGTTCCTCGGTGTGTGGGCGTGATCAATGGCGGGTTGGCCCTACGTGCAATCGGCATCCCTTCCGAAGCCCGTTGTCGTGACCGTGCCGGCCCGCATGGTGCTCTCCGGCTGCGGCGCTCAGCGCGCCGCCACCGATCGGAGCCCCGCGGGAAGCGCGGGCTCCGTGCGTCCCCGCTCGGTACCGAGCGCAGCGCCGAACCGGAGATGCGGTTCCTGGAGCTGATCACCTCCGTCACGCAGAGCCGCACCACGGACGTCCCCGGCGACAAGGGTGAGGTGCCCGAGCCCGAGGACCTGCCCGGTCGAGGAGGCTCACCCGCGCCGAGGTACGGGTCGGGCGAGACCCCGCCGGGTGTTCCGGAC
This sequence comes from Streptomyces sp. PA03-1a, assembly GCF_033792805.1. Lineage (NCBI taxonomy): Bacteria > Bacillati > Actinomycetota > Actinomycetes > Kitasatosporales > Streptomycetaceae > Streptomyces > Streptomyces sp. PA03-1a. The sequence goes on along the minus strand of NZ_JARAVO010000172.1, from coordinate 18,947 downwards.
GCCGAGGGCGACATGCCGGTGCCTTTGGACGATTCGGCGCCACCGGAGCCGGACCCTGAGTCCGCCGGGCCCAGACCGGTGGAGGTTCCGCTGACCGCCACCGAGACGTGTGGGGGCGGCGAGCACGCGGAGCGCGTCAACGAGGCGTTGGGGAACACGAAGCCCGGCTACCGGGCCTTGCGCGAGGAGCTGACGGGCATGGGCTACCCGGCGTCGCGCGTTCACCGGATGCCGGATGCCGGATGCCGGATGCCGGATGCCGGACCGTGCCGCGCGGTGAAATCCGCTTTCAACCTCCGGAGGGCGGCGGCGCTCTGAACACGGGTGACAGGACAGGGCCCCGTGCGGGGCCCCGAGAGGAGAGCAGATGCCGGAGAACGGCCGGGGCCCGGGAGCGGCGGCGGGCCCGCGGGCGCCGGAAAGCTTCGAAGCCTTCGCCCGGGCGAGTCAGAAACGGCTGTACCGGACCGCGTACCTGCTGTGCGGGGATGCGGACACGGCCCGGGACCTGACGCAGACCACGCTGGCCAAGCTGTGCCAGCACTGGCGGCGGGCGAGTGCCGCCGACCACATCGAGGCGTACGCCAGGACCGTGCTGACCCGTACGTACCTGGCCGAGCGGAGGCGGCGGCTGCGGGACCTGCTGGCGCACTCGCGTCCCGGGCCGGGGCCCTCGCCCGACCATGCCGACCTGCGGGTGACGCTGTTGTCGGCGCTCGCCGGACTGCCGCCCAGGGCCAGGGCCATGGTCGTGCTGCGCTACTGGGAGGACCAGAGCGTCGAGTCCGTCGCCACGCTGCTGAAGTGCAGCGAGTCCACCGTCAAGAGCCAGTGCTCACGCTCCCTGGCCAAGTTGCGCGCCCAGTTGGGCGAGGCCCACGTCTACGCCACGGGAAGCTGAGGGACCGCCATGGGAGACAACATGCCCGAGGACGAGCACGGGAGCGCCCTGCTGGTGAGGGACGCCATGGAGCACGCGGTGGCGCAGCTGCCGCCCGCCCACGACCTGGTGCCCGCGGCGGTGGTCCAGGGACGGCGCCGCAGGGCACGGGTCCGGGTCGCCGTCGCCGCCGGGGTCGCCTGTGCGGTCGGGGCCGTGGTGTTCGGATCCGCGGCGCTGCCGGGCGGGGACGGCGGGGGCAGGACGGTCCGTCCCGCCGCGAGCACCACACCCGCGCCGCGTACGTCCGAGGAGCCGGCGCCGTACCGGACGCCGGTCCACCTCGAACCCACCAGTGACACCGAGGAGTCCATGGCCGATCTGCCGCCCGCCGAGCGCGAGCGCCAGGAGGGGTTCCAGCAGCAGGCGGCGGTCCTCCTCGACGAGCTGCTTCCGGACGCGGTCGGCCTGATCCGGCCGGTCGACCTCGCGGTGTGGCACTACCAGGGTGAGACCGCGGGCGGGAAGGTGTTCACCGTCAGCCTGTCGGTGCGGCCCTCCGGCGGTGCCCCCGGGACGACCCGGCACGGGGCCACGTGCCCCGAGGACCCCGACTCCCTCAGGGGCGGCAGCTGCGCGCAGGGCACGCTGCCGGGCGGCGTCAAGGTGGCGGCGTACCGCCTGCTCGACGGCTCCCCGGACACGATGTACACCCGGGTCCGCTTCGTCTACGGCCACAGCGACGTGGAACTCGCCGTCTACCCCGACCAGGACACGAAGACCTCCGCCCCGGTCACCGCGGGACAACTGCTGGCGGTGGTGCGCGACCGGCGCTTCCTCGACCTGGTGCGGTACGCCGACGCGCATCCCGTGGAGAAGAAGCAGATCCCCGTCCTGGGCGGCTGAGCGGCGCAGCCACCGGGCGGCACGAGGACCCCGGCCGGGATCCGGCCGGGGTCCTTCGGGTCGTACGCGGGGTGGGTCAGCGGACGGTGGAGCGGGCGGCCTGCTCGATGATGCGGGTCACCGCGCCGGGGCGGGAGACCGAGACGGCGTGGGAGGCCTTGACCTCGACGGTGTGGGCGTGGGCCCGCTCGGCCATGAAGCGCTGGGCGGCGAGGGTGATGTTCTTGTCCTGGGTGGTGACCAGGTCCCAGGACGGGATGGTCCGCCAGGCGGCACCCGCGGCCTTCTCGTCGAAGACCGACGCGGCCACGGGGCGCTGGGTGGCGGCCATCTGCTCGGCGACGGACTTCGGCACGTCGGCGGCGAACTGGGCGCGGAACTTGTCGGCCTTGATGTACAGGTCGGTGCCGGTGCCCCCGCCGGGGAGCGGGAAGGGCACGGCGTTGAGGGTCTCGCCCAGGGTGCCGCCGGGGAACTTGTCGGAGATCTGCGTGACGGTCTCGCCCTTGTCCGGGGCGAAGGCGGCTATGTAGACCAGCGCCTTGACGTTGGGGGAGTCGGCCGCGGCCTCGGTGATCACCGAGCCGCCGTAGGAGTGGCCGACGAGCACGACCGGGCCCTTCACGCTCTTCAGGAAGCTGTGCACGTACGCCGAGTCGCTCGCCAGGCCGCGCAGCGGATTGGCCGGGGCCACAACCGGATAGCCCGCGTGCTTCAGGCGTGACACCACGCCGTTCCAGCTGGAGGAGTCCGCGAACGCGCCGTGCACCAGGACGACCGTGGGCTTCTTCTCCTGCGGGCGGTGCGCGGCCTTGGCGGCGCTGGCCGGGGCCGTGGCCGTCAGCGTGAGGGCCGCGACGCCGGCGGCGGCGCCCAGGACGGCGACGCTCTTGCGGGTGGGGCGGAGGACGGTCTTGAGGTTCACGGTGGCTCCTTGGCGTACGGCGCCCGGCTGGCACGCCGGGCAGGCGGTCGGTCCGGGGCGTCCGCTCCGGGCGATGACGAGAAATCTAGCGTCCGTTTAACTTGTGCGCAAGCTAATCGACTACGAGTTACTAGCCCGCACGGAAGGTGCGACAATGTCCGCCGGGAGAACCACCGACGACCAAGGAGGGGGAGGGAATCGTGAACGACGACACCCGCGCACCCGGGAACGGCGGCACCGCGGAGCCCTCGCTGCTGCTGGACGACCACTTCTGCTTCACGCTGTACGCGGCCTCGCGCGCGGTCACCGGCGTCTACCGGCCGCTGCTGGACGCGGTGGGCCTGACCTACCCCCAGTACCTGGTCATGGTCGTGCTCTGGGAGCACGGCACCGTGTCCGTCAAGGAGCTGGTGGCCGCCCTGCACCTGGACTACGGGACGCTCACGCCGCTGATCAAGCGCCTGGAGTCGCACGGCCTGCTCGAGCGGCAGCGCCGGGCTGACGACGAGCGGGTGGTGGAGGTGGCGCTGACCCCGGAGGGGACCGCGCTGCGGGAGCGGATCCGCACCGTGCCCCTGGCGATCGGGGAGGCCATGGGGCTGACCCGGGAGGAGATCGGGACCGCACAGGACCTGCTGCGCCGGCTGACGGCGAACGTGGACCGCCACACCACGGGCGCCGAGCCCGCCGCGACGACGCCGTAGCCGCCGTAGCCGCCGTAGCCGCCGTAGCCGCCGCTTGAGCGTGGTCGCCCTGGGCAACAGAATGGTCCCGCGGCGTTGATCACGTGTGTGCCGGGACGCACGGCGTCCGGCCGGGGGATGAGGTATGGGACTGCCGGAGGACCCTCCGGGGCGCGTGATGGGGGAGCGTGAGTTCGACACCTTCTACGGCGCGAGCGTGGGCCGCCTCATCGGCCAGCTGTACGCGATGACGGGCGACCTCGCGGAGTCGCAGGACGTGGTGCAGGAGGCGTTCGCCCGGGCCTGGGAGCACCGGGCCGAACTCGATCTGCACGGCGCGCCCGAGGCCTGGGTGCGCACGGTGGCGTGGCGCCTGGCCGTCAGCCGCTGGCGACGCGTGCGCACCGCGCTGACGCTGGCCCGCCGGCAGGGCCCGCCCCCGGTCGTGCCGCCGCCGGAACCGCACCACGTGGTGCTGGTCGAGGCCTTGCGGCAGCTGCCTGAGGGGCAGCGGCGGGCCGTCGTCCTGCACCATCTGTGCGACCTGCCGGTGGAGCAGGTGGCCGCCGAGACCGGCTCCCCGGTCGGCACCGTCAAGGTGCACCTCAGCCGCGGGCGGGCGACGCTCGCGCGGTTGCTGGCGCACACGGAACTGGACCCCGGGGCGGGCCGACTTCCGGAGGGGAAGCATGGCTGACGGGACCGAGCTGGGCAGGCTCCTCACCGAACTCGCCGAGTCCGGCCGGGGGCGGGCCGTACCGGCGGCCGCGCACCAGGTACGGGCCCGCGGCGAAAGGCGCCGCCGCCGCGCGCGGACGGTACGGGCGTCCGTCGTGGCGGTGCTCGCCTGCGCGCTGCTGGGCGGCGGCCTCGCGCTGGCCGGGACCGCCCGGGTACCGGAACCGGCGGCGGTCACCCCGTCACCGCCGCCCTCCCCCTTCGTCCGCCCGACCCCCGCACCGGGCGAGGAGTACGCCAGCGAACTGGGGTACGTCCACGACGCGGTGGCCCAGGGCGACAGCGTGCGGGTCACCGTGCGGCAGCTCCGGGCGGCCGCGGGCGGGACGCCGACGCCCACCGGCGTGGTGCACACGCTGACCCTGCCGCGCACGACGCTCGTGGAGACGCGCCGGCTGTGGGGCGGACAGCCCGAGGACCGTCAACTGGGTGAGCTGGTCGGCCGGCTGGCCGGAGGGCCGCGGTGGATGTTCGAGATCGACTACGACGGCGAGGGACGGGTGGAGTCCCTGCGGGAGGCCGGTTAGCGCGGCGGGGAGTTGTTACCGGTCCATGACATTCCCGGTGTAACCCGCGTGGCGGGCCGGTGCGTAGAGCCTGTGCACGCCACCCGTACCCGACCCGATGGGACCCACCGTGTTCGCCTCGTCCTCCCCGCGCCGCCGCGCCGCCGCCCGGATCACCGCCCTCGCCCTCACCGCCCTCGCCCTCACCGCCTGTTCCGGGGAGGGCAGGCACGAAGCGGATACCGCCCGTGCCGACGCGGCCGCCTCCTCCCCCGCACCGGCGACGGCTTCGGCCCCCGCCTCGCCCTCGGCGCAGCGCTCCGGCACGCCCTCCTCCTCCTACTCCGCCCAGCCCCCGGCATCGGACGGCCCGTCGGACGCGCGGTCGCCGCAGGCCCCTGCGCGCTGGGCCGGCGGCAAGCAGTTCGTGCAGATCGACAACGCGTGGATCAAGGACGGGCGCACGTACCTCTCGGTGCGCTCCGCCCGCAAGGAACCCCTCACGGGACCGATCGAGGGGTGGGACATCATCCCCGGCAAGGGCCCGTACACGACGGTGCGCATGGCCCCGGAGGGCCGGGTCCTGCTGTCGGTCCCGCTGGGCGACGACTCCGCCCCCCACACCTACTCCCAGGCGCAGTTCATCACCCGGTGGTGGGCCCAGCCCGCCCCGGAACGCGGGTGGCTGGGCTACGACGTCAGTTTCGACCTGAACGGCGAGGTGGTCAGGCTCCAGTCGCTCTACCGCCCCTGAGCCCGCGGCGGCAAGGGTGTGCACGGGTCCCGGCCCGAGAACGGGCCGGGACCCGGTGCGCGCAGCGGCCCGGGGGTCAGGAGGTCAGCGCGGCCCGGCCGCGGTCCGCCCGCGTCGGTCCGGTGGCCGAAGGCCGCACGTCGAAGTCGAACATGGCGGTCGGCACGTACAGGGAGCAGCACGCGTTGGGGATGTCGACGATGCCGCTGATGCGTCCCTCTATGGGGGACGAGCCGAGCAGCAGGTAGGCCTGCTCGCCGCTGTAGCCGAACTTCTTGAAGTACTCGACGGCGTTGAGGCACGCGCGGCGGTAGGCGAGCGTCGCGTCGAGGTAGTAGTTGGTGTCCGTGTCGTGGTCGACGGAGATCCCGATGAAGGTGAGGAAGTCCGAGTAACGCGGTTCGACGTTGCCGGGCATGAACACCGGGTTGGTCGAGATGCCGTACGTCTCCATGCCGCCCTTGATCAGGTCGACGTGGAAGTCGATGAACCCGCCCATCTCGATGGCGCCGCAGAAGGTGATCTCCCCGTCGCCCTGGCTGAAGTGCAGGTCGCCGCCGGAGAGCTTGGCGTCCTTGACGTGCACCGGGTAGAAGACCCGGGAACCCCGCGTGAAGTTCTTGATGTCGTGGTTGCCTCCGTTCTCACGGGCCGGCACCGTGCGGGCGCCCTCCGCGCAGATGCGCGTGGCCAGGTCCCCGGTGGCCGTGCCGGCGAGCGCGTGGGAGGGGTCCGGGGGGACGGCCAGCGGCGGGACGCGTTCGGGGTCGGTGTCGATGAGCGCCTTCTCGCGCGCGTTCCACCGGCCCAGCAGCTCGGCGGAGGGGGCGGTCCCGAACAGCCCGGGGTGGGTGATGCCGGTGAAGCGGATCCCGGGCAGGTGCCGGGAGACCGCCTGCTGACCGTGGAAGTCCCACACCGCCTTGTAGGCGTCGGGGAAGTAGTCGGTCAGGAAGCCTCCGCCGTTGGCCTTGGCGAAGATGCCGGTGTACCCCCAGCCCTGGCCCGCCGCGTCCCCGCTCTGCTGGGGTACGGGGCCGAGGTCGAGGATGTCGACGACGAGCAGGTCGCCCGGCTCGGCGCCCTCCACGCCGATCGGGCCGCTGAGCATGTGAGGGATGGTGAGGTCGATGTCGCGGACGTCGTTGGCGGAGTCGTTGTTGCCCACCTGGCAGTCGGTCCAGTCCCGGCACTCCATCCGGAACTCGGCTCCGGGCTTCACCATGGCGGCGACAGGGATGTCAGGGTGCCACCTGTTGTGTCCTGGGGTGTCCTGATCGCGCATCGACTTGGTCTGGTCCACGCTGAAAACTACTTCGGGCATGACAGCCTCTCTTTTTCTGATCCGGTCAGGACGGTGCGCCCACGCCTCCGGCCCGACGGGCCGGGCGGGCGGACGCCTAACCCGGCGACCCGGACGACGACGCGGCGGCCCGGGCCTGTGCGCGCGACTTCCTGGTGAGCGGCCACAGCGCCGCGAACACGACCACTCCGAAGGCACCCAGGGCTATGGCGATCTCCGTGGTGTGCTTCCAGTAGCCGGACAGCAGCAGCGCCGCGGGGATCACACCGGTGACCCAGCCCTCGATCGCCGTCACCCAGCCGACGTAAGTGCCGAGCTCCGTTTTCCTGAGACCGAGCAGCAGGAAGAACAGACCCCACAGGAACGCCCAGTACAGCCAGATGACACCGAACGGGTAGTCCTTGAGGAGATGGAAATTGGCGAACGAGTACCCGAGGGCGACAATCGCCACGAACAGGGAGTACCAGCCGACGCAGACATTGTCGATGTTCGCGAGGATGACGATACCCACGTACAGGTAGGTGAATCCGAAGAGGTAAATCCCGGATGCCGCCAGGATCTTGTCCTGGTCACCGCCGGCCGTGAAGATGAGGTACGTCGGGGTCAGCACCTGCAGTGCACCCACGAAGAGGTTGAACACCGCCGCCGACTTGGGGTCGACCTTCTGCAAAAGCAGCAGGCCGTTCATGAAGAGCACCGCACCGACGAAGAGCAGTCCCACGTTCGCCACGGGGACGCACCTCCTAAGTCCGCGTGGGGACGGATTGCCGCCGGCGCGCCTGCTGGTCCCGCCTGGGCGGGAGGAGCGTCCGCGCTCCGGCGTCGGCCCCCCTGAGCACCTCTGACGCGCCGATCACCGCCCTCGGACTAGGGCTTGGGCAGCCGGGACAGCGCCGGATGGGGCCGCGGCTCCGGCCGCTCGCGCGGCGGTGGGGCGGACACGACGTCCGGCATCTCACGGGACTTCTCCTCCCGTTCGCGGGAGGTGGCGAGCCCGTGCGGCGTGAGGGCGAGGGAGGGCGAGCAGAACACGCGCCTGGACTCGCCCGCGCAGGCGGGGCAGTCGTACGCGTCGGGTGCGGAACCTATCGCGAGCTTGACGTCGAAAGGCCCGCAGTTGCTGCAAAGGTATTCATAGGTCGCCATGAAGTTGCCTCCGGTCGTCGGCGCACCCAGGTCAACCTCGACGTCTGCGACACACCCCGTTGAGCGCACGCCGGGGAAACAATCCCTATATCAAGGAGACGCCACGGCAAGACAGTTGTCAAGGTCGGCAGGAGACGTCCGGAGCGCGTCCGAGGGGAGTTCCGGAGTTCCCTTTCCGACGCCATCGGAAACACCGGATTCCATTCACTCGCCCTTCTCCCGGTCCGCTCGCCGGGAATACCTCATCGCCGGCGCGACCGCATTCCGGGTCTCGCGTAGGGGGCGCCGGGAGCCCTTCCCGGCGCGCCGCCCACCCGCCCGCCGGGGCCGGACCGTACCGGTCGCGCCGCCCTGCCCGGGGCGCGGGGCGCCCGACCCGGGCGGTATGACCGCTGTGAGGCGGTTCACTGCGCTTTTTCTGGACGTACACCACTCGCGGCTTTAGCGTTCATATGCATCGGCCTTTTCCGTGAATGCCGTGGCAATGGCGCCGCGCTCATCGGACGGCACACAACGCTTCGCACGGAACAAGGCGAACGCCGGAGAGGTGGACAATGAGCATGGACGCCGTGTGGGTCCGTGGCGTGAACGGGCTCCAGATGCACCACGTCACCGACCTCCAGGACGCCGGCAGGTTCCTGGGCAACGCAGCCATGGCCCTGCGGGCCGCCCACGTGCGGACCGGCGCAGAGCACTACGAGGGCCTCGCCGCCGAGCTCAAGGCCCTGGTCACCCGGGTACGGGAACTGGAGGACCAGGCCCGCTCCGCGATGCACGAGCTGCACGAGACCGACCCGGAGCGCTTCGTCCGCTGCCGCGAGGGCCACGAGCCCTGGCCCGGCGAGATCCAGGCCGGGTTCATCCCCCGCCACACCTGCCGCGACGAGTGCCTTTACCACGACCGCGGCGTGCTCGAGGCGATCACGCAGTGCACCTGCGGCAGGCCGCCCTGCCAGGCCTGCGAGATCGGCGGGAAGCCCGTGATGAACTGATCCACCGCACTTCGCGGCCGCCCGCCCGGGCGGCACGAGGGCCCCGGCCTCCGACGAGGCCGGGGCCTTCGTCATGCTCACCGCCCCGATCCGGAATCCCGTACCGCGACGCCCGGATCCTGTCGCGCGACCGGGCCGGCTACGCGAGGAGGCTGAGCAGCAGCACGAGGACGACCAGCGCGCCCGCCGCGATCGCCAGGCCGCGGGTGACCCGGCTGCGGGAGGGCAGCCCGAGCACCTCGATGCCGGTGGTCCCGGGGAAGGCGTAGAAGACGCGGTCGGGGTCGGTGGGGAGGGTGATGCGGGCGAGGGGCAAGTGACGCAGGACGACGCGGCGGTGGGCCTCGCCGGCGCGCGGGGCGAGGTGCGGGACGAGCGCCTCGGTGTGCGTGGCGTCGAGGTCGCCGGGCAGCGGGTCGTCACCGGTCAGCACCTCCTTGCGCCACCGGCCCGACCGATGGGTGCGGCGGCGGACGAGGAAGGGGGGCCGCTTGCGGGGACGGCGCACCAGTTCCTCGCGGCTGCGCTGCTCGATGAGGCCGCCGACCCAGGTGGTGACGACCCCGCTCCCCCCGCAGGCGTCGTGCGCGACGGTGCCGCCGCCCTTGCACTTGGGGCAGTCGACGAGTCCCGTCCCCTTGCACTGGGCGCACTGCGTGCGGCCCCGCCCGGCACAGGTGGGGCACGCGGCGTCGGGGCGCCGGCACTTGGCGCAGCGGACGCGTCTGGGGACGGTGCGGGACGCGGTCGCCGCCGCGGCGCGGTCGCCGGCGCGGTCCTTGCTACGCGGCCGCGGTCTGCCGGTGCCGTCGCACTCGGCGCAGGACTCCAGTCCGCGGCAGTCGGGGCAGGCCGTGGTGGGGTCACAGGGGAGCCGGCCGCGGCCCTCGCAACGCCTGCAGGCCCATTCGCCGTTGCCGCACTCGCAGGTGTTGTGGCGTACGGATCCCTCGCGCACGAGCTCGATCCGGCGCAGGGTGCCGTGCTCCCCGGGCGGGCCGGGCCGGTGGCCGTCGAGGTGCGTGTAGGTGGCGAGCGCGGAGAGGTCCTTGCGGCCCTTCTCGGTCCTGGCGGTCTCCGTGCGGGTCTCCGTCGTGCGGCGGATGCGGCAGTCGAGGAGGGAGTGCCAGGTGAGGTCCGCTCCGGCGCAGGAGCCGGGGCGGACGGCGCCGCCGTCCCCGGACAGGTGCCGCGCCAGGGCCTGGAGCATCTCGTCGTCGGACGGTGCACCGGACGGGTCCTCGGCCATGACGACCACTCCCCTCGACGGGCGCGAGGCGCGCTGTCGGCAGGGTACGGGGGACCTGACGCTCCATCAAGATCCGGGACGGGGAGGGATCTTGCGACCCCTCCCCGCCGCCCGCTCAGCTCTCGCCGGTGGTGCTGCCGCTCCCGTAGGGACGGGTGATGACCTCCATGCCGTGCCCGGCCGGGTCCATGAAGTAGACGCCGCAGCCGCCGTCGTTGTGGTTGATCTCCCCGGGCCGCTTGCCGTGCGGATCGGCCCAGTAGGTGAGTCCGGCCTCCTGGATCCTGCTCAGGATGCCGTCGAATGCGGCCTCGGGGACGAGGAAGGCGTAGTGCTGCATGACGATCGTCTCCGCCGGGACGGCGGCGAAGTCGAGGGTGACGCCGTTGCTCAGCTGCAGGGGGACGAACGGGCCCCATGCCTCGCCGGCCCGCAGGCCGAGGATGTGCGCGAGGAAGTCGGCGGATTCCCGGTTGTCCCGGGCGTGGACGATGGTGTGGTTCAACTCGACTGACACGGTGGGATGCCTCCGTAAGGCATTCTCACGGGCACCTCCATGCCTCACCCGGCCGGTGACCGGCACGCGATGCCGTGTCTTCGATCCTATGCCGGGACGTAATCCGGTGGGCCGGGGACCGTCGCGGCCCGTACGGTGGACGGCCGGACCGAGCGGGGAGGAAAACGATGACGGACACGGTGACGCTGTGGCGCCCCACCGGGCCGGAGGAGCTGGCCCTGGTCGAGGCGTCGGGGTGGCGGGAGTGGCCGCCGCGGCTGCCCGAGCAGCCGGTCTTCTACCCGGTGCTCGACGAGGACTACGCGATCCGGATCGCCCGCGACTGGAACGTCCCCGCCTCCGGCGCCGGTTACGTGACGCGCTTCGAGGTCGAGGCCGGGTTCGCCGCCCGCTACCCGGTGCGCCAGGTGGGCGGCCGGACGATCCTCGAGCTGTGGGTCCCGGCGGAGGAACTCCCTGAGTTCAACCGGCACATCGTGGGCCGGATCGAGCTCGTCCACGAGTTCCTGGGCACGTAGCGGCGGGGCCCCGGGCAGGCGCCGCCGCCGCGCTCACGCCCGGCGTCCGCGGGACCCGCTGCCCGCGGACGGGGGCTGCCCCGCATCCGGAGCGACCGGGCGGAACTGGGGGCCGTAGGTGTGGCGCCCGTCGCCGAGCGGGATCTCCATGAGGGCCAGGGCGGGCTCCTCCAGCTGCTCCATCGTCTTGATCGCGCGGTTGAGCGCGCCGTGGTCCGCGGACTGCCAGGCGGCCTCCAGGTCGCGCAGCAGTTCGCCGTAGGCGCTGTCGAAGCGGCGCAGCAGCGTCGCGGCCTCGCGCGGCGGGTGGGGCCAGCCGCCCCGGGGGACCACGCCCATGGGGTGGACGTCCGGGAAGGGGACGGGCGGCCCGCTGAACGCCCACACGCCGTCGGCCTCCTCCAGGGTGCGGCCGTGGTAGATCTCGGCGAAGGCGTAGTAGTGCGCCACGTCGCGGTGGCCCCCGGTGGCCTCGCCGGACGGCGCCTCGGGGGAGGCCGAGCTGCCCTCGCCCTGCTCCTTGATGATCTCCACGGCGGCGACGACGTCGTCCAGGTTCCGCATCGGACGCAGTTCGTCGGGGCCGATGCGCTGGCCCATCTGACCGCGGACGCTGAGCTCGGGGCGGTGGTCGAGGAAGGCGGTGACGAGACCGTCGTAGAAGTCGCCGATGGTCGGCGGCCCGGCGGACGGCTCGGGCAGCGGGGACTCCGGGGTCTCGATGGCCATGAGGACGTCCCGCACGTACGCGCGGGTGAGCCCGGAGAGGTACACCGTCAGGTTGCTGCGCACGCCGCCGGGCAGGGGCGCGGGGTACTCGGGGGTGACGGAGGCGATCCGCGGCCGCCCGCCCACGGCGACGAGCATGTTGCAGGCCAGCCCCATGTGGAACATCTCGTCGGTGACGATGCCGCGGATCAGGTTGGCGACCGTGTCGGACCGGTCCCGCACCGACCACCAGGCGCACAGGTAGGGCGGGATGGTGGCGAGTTCCAGCTCCACGGCCACCTGCAGGGCCTGCCGCAGCCAGTCGTCACGGCGGGACGGCGCGGGGACGGCCAGCAGACGGGCGACCATGCCGTGGGCGGCGGCCGCCGCGACGCCGGGAGCGGCCATCGGTGCCGCGGCGGCCGCGGCCGGGACCGCCGCCGCCGGCAGCGACGGTGCGAGCGGGGCCGCGTGGGCGGCGGTGCCGAGGACGGCGGGGCTGACGGCGGCCGCCGCGGCCGACTTGACGAAGCCCCGGCGGTCGAGGGTGACCGCGGTCCCGTGCTCGTTGTCCTGGTCGTCCACCGGTCCCGTCACACAGGTCTCCGTCCCCGAGAAGAATGGCGCGCGGGAGCCGGCACTCGGCGGACCCGCGAGGCTGGCGAAGCTACCAGCCGGGCCCCGGCCCCCGGGCCCGCGACGCCGCGCGCGCCGTGCCGTGCCGCCCGTGCGGCCCAACGGTCCCCGGACGCCGCCCGCCGACGGGCCCCACCGCCCGCCTGACCTGGGCGCCGCGCCCGGCGCGGGCTCCACGGCGGGGGCGGGAACGGGCGTACGCTGCCCGGCGCCCCCTCCCGCACCCGAGGACGCCCAGGCATGCACGACACCGGCGACGCGACCGCGCTCCGTGATCAACACCTATGAGCACGAGGACGCCGAACTGCTGCTCCCAGCGGTGCGCGAGGCGTTGCCCGGGGTGCGGCGGCTGATCTCGCGGGCCCGGGAGGAGGGCGTGGACGTCATCTACGTCAACGACAACTTCGGCCGCTGGCGTTCGCACCACGACGAGAACCTCGACATCGCCCTCGACGGCCCGCACGCCGACCTGGTGGAGCCGGTACGGCCCGACGCGGACTCGCTGTTCGTCGTGAAGGCCCGGCACTCGATCTTCTTCCAGACCCCGCTGGAGTACCTGCTGGGGCAGTTGGGCGTGGGCCGCCTGGTGCTGTGCGGACAGGTGACCGAACAGTGCGTGCTCTACTCCGCGCTGGACGCGCACATCCGCCGCGTGCCCACCGCGGTGGCGCCGGACGCGGTCGCACACATCCACCGGGACCTGGCGGACGCCGCGCTGCGGATGAGGGAGCGCAACATGGGCACCCTCGTCGCGCCTTCGTCCGGGATCGCGCTGCGCGCCTGAGCCCGGGCTGCCGGGTCATCACCTCCCGTACCCGTATGGGATCGTACATTCGGGGCATCCGGACCTCAGGAGGTGCTGACGATGGTCCCCCTGCCGGCCGGTCCCGAGGACGACGCGGAGAGCGAGATCGGGCGGCTGCGCGCGGAGAACGAGCAACTGCGTCGCGCCCTGGGCAGCCGGTCGGTCATCGACCAGGCCGTCGGCATGGTGATGGCGCTGACGCCCTGCCCCGGCGACGTGGCCTGGGCGGTCCTCGTCCGGGCCTCCCAGTACGGCAACGTCAAGCTCCGCGACGTCGCCGCCGCGCTCGTGGCGAGCGCGGGGGGCCGGCCCCTGCCGGCGGACGTCCGGCACGCCCTCGGACGGGCCATGCGTCCGTCCGGCTGACCGGGCGTTCCGCGTCAGGCCTCGCCGGCCGCCCGGGTGTTCCCGCTGTTCCCGCTGTGGTCCTCTGCCGCCTCGACCTCCTCGCGGAGGCGGCGGCAGGTGCGGCTGATCAGCCGGGAGACGTGCATCTGGGACAGACCCAACTGGTCGGCGATCTGGGTCTGCGTCATGTCGCGGAAGAACCGCAGGTAGAGGATCTTCCTCTCGCGCGGCGGGAGTTCGCGCAGCCGCGGCGCGACGGCCACGCGGTCCACGACGGAGTCCAGGCACGGGTCCTCGGCGCCCAGGGTGTCGAGGAAGGTGCGGCCCTCCGTGCCGGGGGTGGCGGAGTCCAAGGAGGCGGGGACGAAGCTGTCGAGGGCCTCCATGGCGACCAGCACGTCCTGCTCGCTCATGCGGGCGTGCGCGGCGATCTCGGCGACGGTCGGGGTGCGCCCCTTCGTCCCGACGAGTTCGTGGTGGACGGTACGGACCCGGCTCCGGAGCTCCTGGACCCTGCGGGGGACGTGGACGCCCCACAGGTGGTCGCGGAAATGACGTTTCACCTCACCGACGATGGTGGGGACGGCGAAGCTCTCGAAGGCGCTGCCGCGTGCGGGGTCGTAGCGCTGCACCGCCTTCACCAGGCCGAGCGCGGCGACCTGCCGGAGGTCCTCGGTGGACTCGCCGCGGTGCCGGAAGCGGCGTGCGAGCCGATCCGACATCGGCATCCAGGCGATCACGACCTGCTCGCGCAGCGCGTCCTTCTCCGGGCCGTCCGGGAGCGCCGCGATCCGCCGCAACGCCTCCGCGGTGTCCGGGGTGTCGTCATGCGGACGCGGGCGGGCACCCGGGTGCGGGTGCGGATGCCTGGTACGGGGCTGTCGGGCGGCCATGGCTGGTCCTGCGCCTTCCTGCGGGGGTCCGGGAGCCGCGCCGCGCAGGGCGTGCCGTACGGGAGGACACGCTCCGCGCTCCGGGGCCCGGCCGGGGCGCCCCGCGCGTGCGTGCCTCCCTTCCGAAGCACGGGGAGCGCCTGCCCGAGGCGGCGGGGCGCAAACCCCCGCACCGCGGCCCGGTGGTGATCGGCCGTCAGGGGGCGACGAGCCGCCGGAGCGCCAGCAGGCCCCCGACGCCGGGGACCACGGCGAGGAGCCGCACCGCCGTCGTCGAGCCCTCGGCGCGCACGGCGGTGAGGACGGTGAGGAGGTAGGCGCAGCCGTGGACGGGGCCCATCAGGGACGAGACGGGCCTCCAGTGCGCTGTGGCGAGGTTGACCAGCAGCACGACGAGGGAGAGCAGTTCGACGGCGGCGGCCGCACGCAGCGGGCGCGGCGCGGTCCTTGCGGGCGCGGCCGGGGAACCGGTCGGGGAGGAGGCCACGGTCACGCTCCCGTCGAGGAGCCGGGGCGGACGATCATCAGCACGGTGACGGTCGCCCACAGCAGGTTGAACATCCCCGTGGCCATGCCCAGTCGGGCGGCCGTGCGAGCGGACGCCGTCCCGTCCGCGAGCCCGGCCAGGACGGCGCGCTGCCGCGGCAGGACGACCCCGGCGAGAAGGGCGGCGGCCAGCGCGGTCAGGACGATCGAGACGATCAGCCACACGTCCCCGAGCACCCCCATGCTCGACGCGGTGGCGAGGCCGAAGACCGGGACGACCACGCCGACGGCGGCGTACACGCGGCAGATCCGGTGCAGCAGTCCCGCCGTGTCGGGGGCGCGGCGGACGGCGGGGGGAAACATGCTGGCGGCGACCGTGACGGGTCCGACGGCGACGATCGCGGCCAGGACGTGGACGGCGAGAAGGAACTTGGTCATGTGCGCTTCCCCCTCCTCACACGCCGGCCGGGCCGGCGAGGACGGGGCCCTCGGCGCGCCACACCACGCCCCGGCGTTCGTGGGCGAGCAGCCGTTCCACGAAGTGGGCCACGCGCGGGCCGCTTTCGCGCTCCAGCAGGTGGAGGGCGAGGTCGAGCCCGGAGGTGACGCCGGCCGAGCTCACCAGGTCCCCGTCGTCGACCACCCGGGCGTCCACGACGGTGGCGCCCGCCGCCCGGAGACCGGCCGTCCCGAGGTGGTGGCCCGTCACAGGGCGCCCGCCGATCAGGCCCGCCATGGCGAGCAGGAGCGAACCGCCGCACACCGTGGCCACGGTGACGTCCGGCCGCTCCAGGGCGGTGCGCAGCAAGGGCGGCAGCCCGGTCCGCAGCGCCCGGGCGAGGACGGCCGGGACCGTGTCGCCGTCCTCGCCGTCGCCGTCCTCGCCGTCGCCGTCCGCCGCGGGGATCCGGCCCGCCGCTCCCGGTACGACCACCAGGCCGCCGCGGCCCGGGTCGAAGGCGGCGGCCGCCCGCAGCGACGGCAGCCCCAGGCCCGCGGGCACCTCGCGGGCCCCCTCCGCCGACACGAGCCCGGCGCGGATGCCGCCGGCGGTCAGCACCTCCAGGGGAGCGATGACGTCCAGGGGGTCGAACCCGTCGTACAACACGAACTGAGCGAGCATCTGGGGCCTTCCGGGAGCGGTGCGGGACGCTCCCGACGCTAGGCCCGTAGCCGCATCGCCAGAAGTGGCGGGATTGCCACTTCCCAACGGATTCCCGCCAGCCCTGTCATCAGCACGTGCGGGATGCCACCCAGCTCACAGGCTTGGCGGGAATTCGTCGCCTCTCTACCATGAAGCCATGCACACGGTGGTCGTCCTCGCCCTCGACCAGGTCATCCCCTTCGACCTGGCGGCCCCGATCGAGGTGTTCTCCCGCACCCGCCTGCCCGACGGCCGCCCCGCCTACCGGGTGCGGATCTGCGCCCCCTCGCCCGAGGTCGACGCCGGGCCCTTCGTACTGCGCGCCCCGTACGGACTGGAGGCGCTGGCCGAGGCCGACACGATCGTCCTGCCGGGCACGGCCGACCCCTCGGTGCCGGTGCCCGGGGAGGTGCTGCGGGCGCTGCGGGCGGCCGCCGCGAACGGCACCCGGATCGCCTCGGTCTGTGCCGGGGCCTTCGTGCTCGCCGCCACCGGGCTGGTGGACGGCCTGCGGATCACCACGCACTGGGTGGGCGCGCGGCGGCTGGCGGAGCTCCACCCGGAGGTGACCGTCGACCCGGACGTGCTCTACGTCGACAACGGCCAGTTCCTCACCTCCGCGGGCGCCGCCGCCGCGCTCGACCTGTGCCTGCACATGATCCGCAAGGACCACGGTTCCGCCGTGGCCGCCGACGCCGCCCGGCTGTCCGTCATGCCGCTGGAACGCGAGGGCGGCCAGGCCCAGTTCATCGTCCACGAGCAGCCCCCGGCGCCGGCCGGGACCACCATGGAGCCGCTGCTGCGCTGGCTGGAGGAGAACGCGGACCGCGAACTGGCGCTGGAGGACATCGCCGCGCACGCCGGGACGAGCACCCGCACCCTCAACCGCCGCTTCCGCGAGCAGACCGGCACCACCCCGCTGCAGTGGCTGCACCGGGCCCGTGTCCGCCGGGCCCAGTACCTGCTGGAGACCACGGACCACTCGGTGGACCGGATCGCCGTCCAGGCCGGGTTCGGCTCCCCCACCGCCTTCCGCGAGCGCTTCAAGCGGGTCGTCGGCACCAGCCCGCACGCGTACCGGCGGGCCTTCCGCGGCTGACCCCTGCCTCGCCGCGCCCGGCCCGCACCCGGCCCGCGCCCGGCCCGGCGCCGTTCCGCCATCCGGGGACGGGACGGACGTCAGCCGCAGGACACCCGCAGGTCGCGCGGACCGGGCATGAAGGGGCGACAACACCTGGCGACAACACCTGCGGACAGGCGCGCGACGCGCGGGGGCGAGCGGACCATGGGCATCACCACCACGACGACTCCACACCTCCTGAGCGGCGCGACGCTGCGCCGGATCGCCTGCCTGGCCCCGATCGTGCTGGTCGGGTGGTGGGTGGCCCGGCACTGGCAGCTGATCGCCGACGGGGGCCGCGGGCTGCTCGACGCCAACCGGGGCTGGCTGCTGGCCGCCGTGGCGGCGACCGGGCTGGCCTGGGTGGCGGTGTCGTTCATGCGGCAGGGCACCGTCCTGGAACGGCTGCCGGCGGGACGGCTGCTGGCGACGCAGTTCGCCGCGGGCGCCGCGAACCACCTGCTGCCCGCGGGCATCGGGGCGAGCGCGGTCAACCTGCGCTTCATGCGGGCGTGCGGGCTGCCACCCGCCCGGTCGGCGGCAGCCATCGCGCTGTACTTCCTGGCCGAGTGCGTGGGCCGCGCGACGCTGCTGGCCGTGCTGCTCGCCGCGTTCCCGCACGCGCTGCGGCTCGACGGACTGCTGCCCGACGGCATCTCCGTACCCGTCGGCCCGGCGGCGGGGGCGGCCGCCGGGGTCTGCGCGGTCGCGGCGGTCGTGCTGGTCGCCGTACCGGGGCTGCGGCGGGTGGTGGTCACGTTCCTGGCCACGGCGTTCACCGATGCGCGGACGCTGCACGCCCGGCCGTCGCGGGCCCTCGCGTTGTGGGGCGGCTCGCTCGCCTTCCCCGCCCTGCAGGCCGCCGGCCTCGTCGCGGTCACGATGGCCCTGGGCGTCCCGGTGCCCTTCGCCCACGTCGCCGTCGCCTACCTCGTGGCCAGCGTCGCGGCGGCGGCGCTGCCCACCCCCGGCGGCGTCGGCTCCGTCGACGCGGCCCTCGTGGTGACCCTCGTCGCCACGGGCGCCTCCCTCGCCGCGGCCACCTCGGCCGTGCTCGGCTACCGCATCGTCACGGTGTGGCTCCCCCTCGTCCCCGGCGCGCTGGTCCTGGGTGCGCTGGTCCGCCGGAAGGTCGTCTGACCCCCACGCCCCCGCGACGCGCGCCCCGTCCGCTCGAGCGCCGCCACCACGGGGTTTGCGCGGGCGGGGCGGCGCGTGCCAGGCTGGCCGCGGGGACGGGGCACGGGAGGGCGGAGCACTGGAGCTGCACGAGTACGCGGAGCGGGACGCGACGGGGTTGCGGGAGCTGATCCGCGCCGGCGAGGTGAGCGCGGGCGAGGTCGAAGCCGTCGCGCGCAGGGCCCTGGAGGCGGCGGATGCGGAGCTCAACGCGCTGACGCTGCCGCTGTTCGACCCTGCGCCCGCGCACCGGGCGGACGGGCCGTTCGGCGGTGTGCCCTTCGTGATCAAGGACGGTGGGCCCTTCGTGCGGGGCGTGCCGTTCACCCTCGGCAGCCGGGCCCTGCGGGGTGCCGTGGCGGATGCCGACCACGATCTGATGACCCGCTTCCGCGGGGCGGGCCTGGTGGCGCTCGGCCAGAGCACCGCGCCGGAGTTCGGCCTGAGCTTCGCCACCGAGCCGGTGCGCTACGGGCCGACGCGCAACCCCTGGGACCCGGGGCGCGGGGTG
>NZ_JARAVO010000171.1:0-21078 GCF_033792805.1 Streptomyces sp. PA03-1a | reverse complement strand
GCCCTCCCCTCCCCTTGTCCCGACAGGAAGGCCGCCATGAGTGATCCGGCGCAGTCCGCGCAGTCCCCCTCGCCCAGCCCGCTCGACCGGTTGCCCGACCGCGACGCCGAGGAGACCGCGGAATGGCGGGCGTCGCTCGACGCCGTCATCCGGCACGCCGGTCCCGACCGGGCCGCCTACCTGCTGCGGCGCGTCCACGAGTACGCGGCGGCGTCCGGGGTGCCGGTCCCCGGGCTGCTGTCCACGGAACCCGTCAACACGATCCCCGCGGCGGCCCAGCCGGCCTTCCCCGGCGACCTCGCGATGGAGTCCCGGATCACCGCGCTGAACCGGTGGAACGCGGCGGCCATGGTCACCCGCGCCTCCCGCCTGGGCCTGGGGGGCCACATCGCGACGTACGCGTCGGCGGCCTGGCTCTACGAGGTCGGCTTCCAGCACTTCTTCAAGGGCAAGGACCGGGGCTCCCCCCGGGCCGAAGGCTCCGGGGGAGGTTCGGGCGACCAGCTTTTCGTGCAGGGGCACGCGTCACCCGGCATCTACGCCCGCGCGTTCCTGGAGGGCAGGCTGGGCGAGGAGCAACTCGACGGCTACCGCCGTGAGGCCGGAGGCCATGGCCTGCCGTCCTACCCGCACCCCCGGCGCCTGCCGTGGCTGTGGGAGTTCCCCACCGTCTCCATGGGTCTCGGCCCTCTCGCGGCCGTCTACCAGGCCAGGTTCAACCGCTACCTCCACGGCCGCGGCATCAAGGACACGTCCGCGTCGCGGGTGTGGGCGTTCCTCGGGGACGGCGAGGTGGACGAGCCCGAGTCGCTGGCCGCGCTGGCGCTCGCCGCGCGCGAGGGTCTCGACAACCTGACCTTCGTCGTCAACTGCAACCTGCAGCGCCTGGACGGGCCGGTACGGTCCAACTCCAGCATCGTGCGGGAACTCGAGGGCCGGTTCCGCGGCGCGGGCTGGAACGTGGTCAAGTCCCTGTGGGGCGAGGCCTGGGACCCGCTGCTGGCGCAGGACACGGAGGGGGCCCTGGTGCGGCGGCTCGGCGAGGTGCCCGACGCCCAGATGCAGACGTACGCCGCGCGCGACGCGGCCTACGCACGCGAGCACTTCTTCACCGGCGACGCGCTGGCCCGCATCGCGGCGGGACTGACCGACGGACGGATATCCGAGCTGTTCACCGAGTCCCGGGGCGGTCACGAACCCCTGAAGGTGTACGCCGCCTACCGCGCCGCCGTGGAGCACCGGGGCGCGCCGACCGTCGTCCTCGCCCAGACCGTCAAGGGGCACACCCTGGGCTCCGACTTCGAGTCGCGCAACGCCAACCACCAGATGAAGAAGCTGACGATGGCGCAGTTCCGCCGGATGCGCGACACGCTGGAGCTGCCCATCCCGGACAGCGCGCTGAGCGGGGACCTGGTGCCGTACTGGCACCCCGGCGAGGACTCCGAGGAGGTGCGCTACCTGCGGGAGCGGCGGGCGGCCCTGGGCGGCCCCGCGCCGGTGCGCAGGGTGGTCGCCAAGCCGCTCAAGCAGCCGCCGGCCGCGCCCTTCGAGGCCCTGCGCAAGGGCTTCGGCAAGCAGGAGGTGGCCACCACCATGGCGCTCGTGCGGCTGGTCAAGGACCTCATGCGCGACCCCGACACGGGACGGCGCTGGGTGCCGATCATCCCCGACGAGGCGCGGACGTTCGGCATGGAGTCCCTCTTCCCGACGGCCGGGATCTACTCCCCCGACGGCCAGACCTACGAGCCCGTCGACGCCGACCAGTTGCTGCACTACCGCGAGGCCGAGAACGGGCAGCTGATCGACGAGGGGATCACCGAGGCCGGGTCGATGGCGGAGTTCACGGCCGCCGCGACGGCCTACGCCACGCACGGCGAGCCCATGATCCCGTTCTACATCTTCTACGCGATGTTCGGGTTCCAGCGGACGGGCGACCAGTTCTGGGCCCTGGCCGACCAGTTGGGGCGGGGCTTCGTGGTCGGCGCGACCGCGGGGCGTACGACGATGACGGGCGAGGGCCTGCAGCACGCCGACGGGCACTCGCACCTGCTGGCGTCCACCAACCCCGCCGCCGTGAGCTACGACCCCGCCTTCGCCTTCGAGATCGCCGTGATCGTCAGGGAGGGGCTGCGGCGGATGTACGGCGACCGGCCCGAGGACGTCTTCTACTACCTGACGGTCTACAACGAGTCGAAGCGGCAGCCTGCGATGCCCGACGGGCCGTCGGTCGAGGAGGGGATCCTGCGGGGCATCTACCCCTTCCGGCAGGCGCAGTCCCCCGGCGCCGGGCCGCGGATCCAGCTGCTGTCCTCCGGCACGGCGATCCACTGGGCGCTGGAGGCCCAGGAGCTCCTCGCGTCCGAGTGGGGGGTGCAGGCGGACGTCTGGTCGGTGACCTCCTGGACGGAACTGCGCCGCGACGCGCTCGACGCCGACCGGCAGCGGATCGGTGGTGAGGAGCGCGTCCCGTACGTGACCTCGGCGCTGTCGGGGGCACCCGGGCCCGTCCTGGCGGTCAGCGACTGGATGCGGCAGGTGCCCGACCAGATCAGCCAGTGGATCGAGCAGGACTACTCCTCCCTCGGCACGGACGGCTTCGGCCTGTCGGACACCCGGGAAGCGGCGCGCCGCTACTTCCGGGTGGACGCCGGGTCGATCGTGGTGGCCGCCCTGGACCGGTTGGCGCGCGCCGGAGCGGTCACCCCGCAGACGGTGGAGCAGGCCCGCGGCCGATACGGCTGGCAGGCCTGACGCGCCCACCGGGGGCACGGACGTCTCCGTGTCCCCGCGGGCCTTCGGTGTGAACGTCGCCGAGGGCCCGCCGCCCCGCGCCGGGCGGCGGCCCGGCGCGGGGTTCACTCCCGCATCCCGGCCAGTGCCGCCGCCGGGCCCCGCACGGCCAGCGCGGCCGGGACGGTCGCGGCGGCGACCGCGAGCACCGCGCACGCGCCCACGGCCGCACCGACGGCCGTCCACGGCAGTGCGATCGGGCTGTCCACCGACAGCAGGGCCAACGCACAGCGCATCCCGGCCAGGTTGAGTGCGGCGACGGCCAGGCCCAGCAGGGCGCCGACCGCGACGACCACCAGGGACTCGGCGCCCACCAGCCGCAGCACCTGCCGCCGCGTGGCCCCGGCCAGGCGCAGCACGGCCAGCTCGCGGATCCGGTCGGAGGTGGCCATCACCATGGTGTTGACCAGGGAGATGGCGGTGTAGAGCAGGGCGATGCCGAGGACGAGCAGGAAGCCGAGCCGGGTCGTGCGGTCGTTCCCGGGCCGGGCGGCCGCGAGCCACGCGTCCCGGGTCAGCACCCGGCCACCGGACGGCTGCACCGCCTCGCGCAGCGCGGCGGCCACCGCGCCGGGGTCGGCGCCCTGGGCCAGGGCGACGTCCACCCGGTCGACGGGAGCGCCGGGGGCGTTGGCGGGGGTGACGTAGACGCCGTTCCCGCCCGTGCCGGTGGCCATCACCGCCGCGATGCGCAGCGTCCTGCCGGTGCCGTTCCCGAGCCACACCCGGACGCTCTGCCCGACGGAGTGCCGTTCCCATTCCTCGTTGACGACGATCGACCCGTCGTCCAGGTCGCTCACCTTCCCCGCGACGAGCGGCAGCCGGCTGGTGGCGGCGAGGGCCCGGGGGTCGGCGGCGTGCGCCTCGGACCTGATCAGCGCCGGGCCGTCCTCCAGGACGTACACCGCGCTCGACGCGGTCGGTGACACCTGCGTCCCGGGGACGTCGCGCAGACGCTCCAGGGTCCGGGTGCCGAAGCCCGCGCCGTCCGGTGCGACGAGGACGAAGGCGGCGGTGGTCCGCTCGCGCGCCTCGGCGGCCTCGGCACGGCCGAGCGTGGCGGTGGCGCCGAGCAGCGAGCCCGTGAGGGCGACCACCACCAGCACGGGCGAGGCGACCGCGGCGGTACGGCGCACGCCGGCGGCGGCGTTCTCGCCCACGAGCATGCCGGCCGCGCCGGGCAGCAGCCCCGAGGCCCGGGCGAGCAGCCTGGTCAGCGGGCGCAGCACGACGGGTGCGAGCAGCGCGGTCGCGGTGATCAGCAGCATCGGCCGGCTCACGTACGTCTTGCGGTGCAGCAGGTCGCCGGGGTCGCCGTACAGCGTGACGCAGAGGGTCACCACGGCGGTCAGCAGCAGCCCGCCGCCGGACAGCCACCGGCCCCACGTCATCGCCCCGGTGTCCACGGAGGCCTCGCGCAGCGCCTGCGCCGGGCCGGTGCGGCCGGCCCGCCACGAGGCCGCGGCCGCCCCTCCGAGGGCGACGAGCAGGCCCGTCCAGAACGCGGCGTGGTACGGCCAGGTGTGGTCGCCGACGGCGAACCAGCCCGGTGCCAGTCCGCCGTCGACCACCGACGCGGCCAGCCACGGCGCGGCGTTCCCGCCGAGCGCGCAGCCCGCCGCCGAGGCGAGCACGCCGACCAGCAGGGACTCGGTCAGCACCATGCGGCGCAGCAGGCCCGGGGTGGCGCCCGCGGTGCGCAGCAGCCCGAACTCGCGGCGCCGCTGGGCGACCGCGAAGGCGAACGTGGACGCCACGACGAACACCGACACGAAGGCGGTGACGCCGCCGGCGGTGCCGAACAGGGCGTTCAGCGCGGTCACTGCCTCGGCGTCCCGGCCGGGGTCGGCGTCGGCGTGACGGCGCTCGTTCCCGGTCAGCACCCGGGCGCCGCTGCCGCGGACGGCGTCCCGTACCGCGGCGGCGTCCGCGTCGGCCACCAACTGCACGCTGACGGGGCACAGTCGGGCGGCGCGCGCGTCGGTGTAGAACACGGCGTGCTCGAACCCGCGGCCGGGCACGGTGCCCACGACGCGGACGGTGCCCCGGTCGGTGCGCACCCGTGCGCCCGGCGTGGCCCAGCCGCCGGTCACGACGACCTCGTCGGCGGCGCGGGGCGCGCGTCCCGCACTGAGCCGGTACGGGGCGAACGCCGCGGTGGACCAGGGGTGTCCCACGAGGTCGCCGGGCCCGCCCTCGGCCCGTACGGGGAAGGACCGGTCCTCGACCACCGTGCCGAGCCGCCGCAGCCCGGCGAGGGTCGCGGCGGGTACGGCACGCGGCTGCGCGAGCGGCTGCGTCGCCTCGCCCCTCGGCGTGGCCACGCGCAGGGTGTCCTGGCCGCGGACCACGACCGGCGCCGCCGCGAAGCGTTCCGGCCCCCGTACGGGCGCGTCCTGGGAGGAGGCGAGGACCAGCCCCATCACGGCCAGCAGCGCGACCCCCAGCGACAGCGCGACGAAGCTGCCGGCGAAGGTGACCCAGCGGGTGCGCAGGGTGTGCAGGGCGAGGCTCAGCACGGCACGGCCTCCAGCCCGGTCATGCGCGCGGCGATGACGTCGGCGCCCGCCGCGGCCACTTCGCCGTTGACGCGGCCGTCGACGAGGAACACGACGCGGTCGGCGTAGGAGGCGGCCACCGGGTCGTGGGTGACCATCACGACGGTCTGGCCCTCATGGTCGGCCATGCCGCGCAGCAGGGTCAGCACCTCTCGGCTGGTCCGCGAGTCCAGGGCGCCGGTCGGTTCGTCGCCGAACAGCACCTCGGGGCAGGTGATCAACGCACGTGCCAGGGCGACGCGTTGCTGCTGCCCGCCCGACAGCTCCGACGGCCGGTGCCCGGCGCGATCGCCGAGCCCGACCTGCCGCAACACGTCACGCACCCGCGCGCGGGAGGGCCGGCGGCCGGCCAGGCGCAGGGGGAGCGCGGCGTTCTGCTCGGCGGTCAGCGACGGCAGCAGGTTGAACGCCTGGAAGACGAACCCGATGCGTTCACGGCGCAGCAGGGTCAACTGCCTCTCACCGAGGCCGGTGAGGTCGGTGCCGCCGAGGAGGACCGACCCCGACGTGGGCCGGTCCAGGCCCGCGGCGCACTGCAGGAGGGTCGACTTGCCCGAGCCGGAGGGCCCCATGACGGCGGTGAAGGACCCCCTGGGAAAGGCGAGGGAGATCTCGTCGAGGGCCGTCACGGCGTTGTCGCCGCAGCCGTGGCGCCTGCTGACGGAGCGCAATCGGATGGCGTCGTCGTTCATCTGTCCCCACTCGTTCGGTGCCGGTTCTCCGCCGCGCCCGGCGGGGCGGCGTGCTCCGGGACGCGGCGCCTCCCGGACGGCTCCACGAAATCCCGTGGGACGGGTCCGGCGCAGTGCGGCAGGGGCGAGATCCGGGGTAGGGCCAGGCATACCCCCGGTCCTCCCGCCGGCCCGATGGTCCGGACCCGCGCCCGGGTCCTACGGTGATCCGCATGCAACCCAGGAATGTGTGGCAGGCGATGTCCGGACCGGGGTTCCTGCTGTCCGCGTGGCCGTGGCGCTCGCTGGCGTACCTGCTGACCGGGGTGGTCGCGGGCGCCGTCACCCTCGTGGGGATCGTGACCGCGGCGGCCGCCGGGGCCGCCCTCGCGGTCGTGCTGGTGGGCCTGCCGTTGCTCGTGCTCACCGCGCTCGCGGGTCTTCCCGTCGCCGTGCTGGAGCGGGGCCGGCTGCGCCTGGTCGACCGTGATCCCGCGCCGGGACCCCATGTGCCGCCCGCCGAGGGAGGGTTGTGGGCCTGGCTGACCACCCGGCTGCGGGAGCGGGCGACCTGGCGGGAGCTCGGCTACGCCCTGCTGTTCGCGGGTCTGCTGTGGCCGGTGGACGCCCTCCTCGTCACCGTCGCGCTGGCGGTGCCGGTCTCCCTGGTCGCGACTCCGGTGCTGATGGCCACCGCCGGGGAGGGCCACGAGGCGAAGGTGCTCAAGCAGTGGAGCGTCACCACGTGGCCCGCGGCGTGGGGCACCGCCGTCCTGGGGCTGCTGCTGCTCGCGCTCGGCGCGTACGTCCTGGGCGCCGCCGCGGGCGCCAGGGCCGGCCTCGCCCGGCTCCTCGTCGCCCCGCGCGACCGGGACCTGGGCGCCCGGATCGTCGAACTGACCCGCTCCCGCGTGCGCCTGGTGGACGCCTTCGAGGCGGAGCGGCGCAGGATCGAACGGGACCTCCACGACGGGGCGCAGCAACGCCTCGTCGCCCTGTCCATGGCCCTGGGGCTGGCCCGCATGGACGCGCCGCCCGGCCCGCTGGCCGACCGGCTCGCCACGGCCCACGACGAGGCGGGCAGGGCCCTGGAGGAACTGCGCGAGCTCATCCACGGCATCCACCCCCGGGTCCTGGCCGACTTCGGCCTGGCGGCGGCCGTCGCCGACGCCGCCGACCGCTCCGCCGTCCCCGTCGACGTCGACGTGGAACTGCCCGGACGGCTGCCCCGGGCGGTCGAGGCCGCCGCGTACTTCGTGGTGCGCGAGGCCCTCGCCAACGTCGCCCGGCACAGCGCCGCCGACCGCGCCGAGGTGAGCGGCGGGCACCGCGACGGGCGGCTCTTCCTCCAGGTGCGCGACGACGGCCGGGGCGGCGCCGAGCCCGCTGCGGGCAGCGGGCTGACCGGGCTCGCCGACCGGGTGTCCGTACTGGATGGCAGACTCTCCCTGTCCAGCCCCCGGGGCGGGCCGACCCTGCTACGTGTGGAGATCCCTTGCGAGTGGACCGAGCGCTCCGCGTAGTGCTGGCCGAGGACAGCGTCCTGCTGCGGGACGGGCTGACCGGCCTCCTCGACCGCTGCGGGCACGAGGTGGTGGCCGCCGTGGGCGACGCCGGCGCGCTGGTCACGGCCGTCGACGAGCACTCCCCCGACGTGGTGGTGACGGACGTCCGCATGCCGCCCGGATTCCAGGACGAGGGCCTGCGGGCCGCGGTGCTGCTGCGGCAGAAGCGGCCCACCCTGCCCGTCCTCGTCCTCAGTCAGTACGTGCAGCGCGCCTACGCCGCCGAGTTGCTGGACTCCGGCGACGGAACGGGCCTCGGATACCTGCTGAAGGACCGGGTCGGCCAGGTCGAGGACTTCGTCGAGGCGCTGTGCGAGGTCGCCGCGGGCGGCACGGTCGTCGACCCCGAGGTCGTACGGCAGTTGCTGCGCCGCCGCCGCGATCCGCTGCAGCGGCTCACCCCGCGTGAACGGGAAGTGCTGGCGCTGGTCGCGGAGGGCAGGTCGAACGGCGCGATCGCGCGCCACCTTGTCGTCTCCGAGGCGGCCGTGGGCAAGCACATCGGCAGCATCCTCACCAAGCTCGACCTCCCCCCGGCCGACGAGACCCACCGCCGCGTCCTGGCCGTCCTGGCCTACCTGCGGGCCTGATCCATGCCGAACCCCCGCACCGGTCGCTCCGCGGGTCAGCCCGCCGCCGCATCGTGCCGCCGGCGGACCATCTCGGTGATCCAGACCGGCGCGAACGGGGACGTGCACCCCGGGGAGGTCGGGTAGTCCTTGAGCACCTCCAGGCGCTCGCCGATGTCGACGGCGCGGGCGCGGAGCTCGGGGTGCTCGATCCCGATCTGGGCCAGGCAGTGGTTCCTCGCCCACTGCAGGCGGTCCGGGGCGTCCTTCATGTCCGCCTCGATGGCGTCGAGCAGCCCCGGGAGATCCAGGCCGTCGGGCTTCTTCGCCACGCGTTCGGTGGTCAGCGCCCATCCGGCGCTCGCCACCACGGGATCCGGGTCGGCCAGCCAGGCCACCCGCAGCTCTTCGGCGTGCGGGTTCTTCTTCACCACGTAGTTCACGAGCCAGTCGTGCACCTTGGGCGCGCGCGCCTCGCGCAGCATGACGTCCAGCTCGCCGCGCCCGAACGCCTTGGGGCGGCAGATCAGGGTCGCCAGCAGTCGCGCCGCGGTGTCGTCCCTCTCCCAGAGCCCGCACGCGAGTTCCTGCTGCGTCTTCAGCCGCTTCGCGAGGGCGCGCAGCTTGCCGAGGTTCACACCGTGGTCGTCGCCGTGCCTCTCGTTCACCGCGCGGGTCTTGGGGTCCTCCAGCGCGGCCAGCTCGGCCATCACCTCGGCCGGCGTCGTCTCGGCCACCTCGGTCTCCTGTCCCTCGCGAGCGGGGTTCAGCTTACGACGGTGCCACAGCCGGCCGGAGGCCGCGGCGGCCGGTCCCTACGCGGCTGAGGCGGCCACGTCCAGTTCGGCCCAGACGACCTTGCCGTCCACCGCCGAGCGGGATCCCCAGCGACGGGACATCTGGGCGACCAGGAAGAGGCCGCGGCCGTTCTCGTCCATGGAGTCCGCGCTGCGCAGGCGCGGGGCGCAGACGTCGGTGTCCGACACCTCGCAGGTCAGGGCCTGGTGCCGGATCAGGCGCAGGCCGATCGGGCCGGCGCCGTGGCGCACGGCGTTGGTGACCAGCTCGCTCACGAGGAGCTTCGTGGAGTGTTCGAGCCCGTCCAGGCCCCAGGCGGTCAGCTGGCCGGCGGCCAGCTTCCGGGCGCGGCGCACGGC
Source organism: Streptomyces sp. PA03-1a (assembly GCF_033792805.1). Lineage (NCBI taxonomy): Bacteria > Bacillati > Actinomycetota > Actinomycetes > Kitasatosporales > Streptomycetaceae > Streptomyces > Streptomyces sp. PA03-1a. The sequence continues at coordinate 11,768 of NZ_JARAVO010000171.1, read as the reverse complement.
GGTCTCGTCGGCGGGCAGCGTCCAGGAGGCGATGTGGGCCGAGTTGAGCGACCGGGTCCTGACCAGGAGCAGGGTAACGTCGTCGCACGGTACCTGCGCGGGGAGGGACTCCGTCGCGCGGGTGCAGAGCTCCTCCAGGGACCGGCCGGGTTCCCCGAGGGCGGCGCCCAGGCGGTCCATCCCTTCCTCGATGTCGCCGCCGCGGCACTCGATCAGGCCGTCGGTGTAGAGGGCGATCAGGCTTCCCACGGGCAGTTCCAGCTCCACGGCCTCGAAGGGGTCCCCGAGGCCGATGCCCAGGGGCGCTCCGGTGGGCAGGTCGGGGAAGGTGACCCGGCCCTCGTGGTCGACGAGGGCGGGCGGGGGGTGCCCGGCCCGGGCCATGGTGCACACGCGGGTGGCCGGGTCGTAGACGGCGTACAGGCAGGTGGCGCCCACGACGGCGGGTGTCTGGTCCGCGGGGCCGGTGTCCTCCTCGACCAGTCTCTGGACCGTGTCGTCGAGGCGGGTCAGCAGTTCGGCGGGGGGCAGTTCCATGTCGGCCAGCGTGCGGACGGCGGCGCGGAGCGTGCCCATGGTCGCCGCGGCGTGCAGACCGTGACCGACGACGTCACCGACGACGAGGGCGACCCGGGCGCCCGACAGCGGGATGACGTCGAACCAGTCGCCACCCACCCCGTGGTCCATGTCAGCGGGCAGGTAGCGCGATGCCGCGTCGACGGCCATGCCGCCCCTCAGCCGGTGCGGGAGCAGGTTGCGCTGGAGGGTGAGGGCCGCGGTGTGCTCGCGTGCGTACTGGCGCGCGTTGTCCAGTGCCACGGCGGCACGCCCGACGAGTTCCTCGGCCAGCAGCAGGTCGACGTCCTGGAACGGCTCGGGGTCCGCGGTGCGGATGAACAGCGCCACACCCAGCAGTGCGCGCCGGGCGCGGATGGGGACGACCATCAGCGAGTGGACCCCGTTCTTGCGGATCCTCGCGGCCAGGGCCGGGTCCTGGTCGATCCAGATCCCCGGGGCGATGTCCAGGATCGGCTCCAGGTGGGACCTGCCCGTGCTCAGGACGTGGGCGAACGGTGAGCCGGGCGGCACGGTGACCGGTTCGCCGCGCACCCACGCGGATTCCGGGGCTCCCTGGTGGATCGTGGCCAGACCCGCACGTCGCAGAACGGGGAGGCGTTCGCCCGTCGGGTCGATGCGCACCGGCGGTCCCTCGCTGAACGGCACGGACTGCTCCAGGTCCACGGCGACGTAGTCCGCGAGCAGCGGCACGGCGAGCTCGGCCAGTTCCTGGCTGGTCTGCATCACGTCCAAGGTGCTGCCCAGACGCGTACTGGCCTCGCCGACGGCGGCGAGGCGCTCGCGCGCGAGCCGGCTCTCGACGACGTCGGCGCTGATGACGCAGACCCCCAGCGATTCCCCGTCGGCGCCCTGGAGGCAGTGGAACGACGCCGCGAACGGATGCTCCCGGCCCTTGCTCACCGGCAGCCAGGTCCGGTACTCGTGCACCTTGGTGGTGCCGCTCTTCAGGACCTGCCGCATCACGGCCTCGAGGGCGCCCGCCTTGGCGCCGGCCAGCACGTCGACGAACCGTCGTCCGAGTCGCTCGTCGCCGGGGATGCCGTCGTGGTCCTCCATGACGTCGTTGACGAAGACGCACCGCAGCTGCGGGTCGCGGATGACCACTCCGATGGGCGCGCGCGCGAGGAGCGGCCCCCACACCGATCCGCTCAGCGCGTCCCCGGACAGGACGCCGGTGTCGGTCAGGGTCGCGAGCCAGCGTGTCGTGCCGTTCCGGCCCCGCAGCATCGTGATCCGCAGGGTGACGTCGATCGTGCGCCCGTCCTGGTGGGACACGGCCGTCGTGCCCGGCCAGCCGTTCTCGGCACGGCACTGCTTGACGAAGTCCGACATCGACGGGGTCTCCACGAAGGACGGCAGCACCAGCGCGGCGGGCAGTCCGACCACGGCTCCGGCGGAATATCCGACCAGGCGCTCGGCGGCCGGCGTCCACGCGACGACCGTTCCCCGCTCGTCGAAGAGCGCGAACGCCGAGTCGGATATCCCGGGCGTGTTCACGTGCTTACCGAGTGTCACCGCGTCCGTGCAGGTCATCGAAGTCTCGTCCTCAGGCAGGCAGGGTGGGCGGAATGCCCGATTTGCGTCTTCCGGGGTTGTGACCGGACAGCATCCGGATCTGTGACAGACAGCCCCGCACCCGGCACTCCCCCGGCGCCGTCCGCGGCGCCGGCTCACCGCGCGCCGGCGTCGGTGGACGCCTCCGCGGCGGCTATGTCGCCGGTCTCCGCCCAGACGGTCGTCACGCCCTCCTCGTGCAGGGTGTGGAGGGGGACGGAGGTGTGCGACAGGATCGCGGGGATCTTCTCGTCGCCGGGCAGGACGAGGCCGTAGACCTCCTTCCACCCGGCGCCGACAGCACGGTGCCCGAGGTCGCGCAGCAGACGGCTGCCGAGCCCGCTGTTCTGCCACGCGTCCTCGACGAGCAGAGCCGCCTCCGCGTTCCCGCGGTCCGGCATCAGGTGGCCCACGGCCACGATGTCGCCGGCCGGCTGCTGCACGGCCAGGTGCACGGCTCCGGGCCTGGACAGCAGGGTGTGCAGGTAGGAACGAGGATCGCCCATCGCGCGGTGGTACCGGCTCCACAGGGTGCGGGCCGAGCACCTGAGGTGCATGGCCACGGTGCGTTCGAGGTCCTGGGGGCCGACCTCGACCACGTCGGGCCCCTGCCGCGCGGGCCTTGCGTTCCGCAGCCGGTCGCGAGCGAAGGGAATCACCGGCCCTCGCCTCCCGGGGCCGTCACGACGGGAACCACAGGTCGGCCTCCTCGGCCTCCTCCTTGCCGATGGCGAAGAGGGCGATGTCCTTCTTGCGGGACCGCTGCGGCGGCAACCGGGCCACGAAGGCGTGGTCCCCGTCGCCGACCAGCGGCCTGCCATGCCCGCCGGAGCCCGAAGTGGGCCGGAAGTACTCGGCGTTGACCTCCCTGTAGCGCGCCCACTCCTGCGGGAGGTCGTCCTCGCGGAAGATCGCCTCGACCGGGCACACGGGCTCGCACGCACGGCAGTCCACGCACTCCACGGGGTTGATGTAGAGCGTCCGGCCGCCCTCGTAGATGCAGTCCACCGGACACTCGGCGACGCAGGCCCGGTCCTTGACGTCGACGCAGGGCTGCGCGATGACGTAGGCCACCTTCTGCTCCTCGGTCGCTACGGGGACGGACCGGTGGGCCGGCTGCCCCGGGCGTCCTTCGATCAGCTGTATGACCGGCACACCCCTGACGTCGTGACATGGCGCCCGCCCGGAGGCCGGGCGACACGACCGGCTGTGTCACACGACGGAGCGCCGAGCGGTCTGGTGGTTGACTCTCCGTACACGGTTCGCAGCATGCGACATCCGAGATGAGGTGCATTGTGTCCCCTGAGAACACTTTCGTGATCGTCGGAGGCGGTCTGGCCGCGGGCAAGGCGGCGGAGGCTCTGCGGGAGAACGGCTACGACGGCCGGCTCGTCCTCATCGGCGACGAACGGGACAGGCCCTACGTCCGCCCGCCGCTCTCGAAGGGCTATCTGCTCGGCAAGGAGACGCGCGACTCGATCTTCGTGCATCCCGACGAGTGGTACGACAAGCACGACGTCGACCTGATGCTCGGCACGACGGTGACCGGCCTCGACGCCGGCGCCAAGGAGGTGGAGCTCGACGGCGGGCGCCGCATGCCCTGGACGAAGCTGCTCCTGGCCACCGGTTCGACCCCGCGGCGCCTGCCCGTCCCCGGGGCGGAGCTGGACAACGTGCTCTACCTGCGCCGTGTGGGCGACAGCGAGCGGCTCAAGGAGGCGTTCACCGCGGGCGCGCGGATCGTCGTCATCGGCGCCGGGTGGATCGGCCTGGAGACCGCCGCCGCCGCCAAGCAGGCCGGGGCGGAGGTGACGGTGCTGGAGCACGAGGAGCTGCCGCTGCTCAGGGTCCTGGGGCGCGAGGCCGCCGAGGTCTTCGCGGGCCTGCACACCGAGCACGGCGTCGTGCTGCGCCACGGCGTGACGGTGGAACGCATCACCGGCACCGGCGGCCGCGCCGACGGGGTGCAGCTCGCCGACGGCACCCGCCTCCCCGCGGACGCCGTGGTCGTGGGCGTCGGCATCACCCCCAACGTCCAGCTCGCCGAGGCGGCCGGGCTGGAGGTGCGCAACGGCGTCGTCACCGACGCGCACCTGCGGACCTCGTCACCGGACGTCTTCGCCGCGGGCGACGTCGCCAACGCCTACCACCCGTTCCTCGACCGCCACATCCGCGTCGAGCACTGGGCCAACGCGCTCAACCAGCCGGCCACCGCCGCGCAGGCCATGCTCGGCAAGGACGCCGTCTACGACCGGCTGCCGTACTTCTACACCGACCAGTACGACCTGGGCATGGAGTACACCGGCTACGTGGAGCCCGGCGGCTACGACCGCGTCGTCTTCCGCGGGGACCGGGCGGCTCGGGAGTTCATCGCCTTCTGGATGTCGGGGAACCGCATCCTGGCCGGCATGAACGTCAACGTGTGGGACGTCGTCGAGCCGGTCCGCGACCTGATCACCTCGCGCGCCGCGGTCGACGACGCGCGCCTGGCCGACCCGGACGTGCCCCTGGACCGCGTCGTCGCCTGACGACCGGTCCCGTGGGCGTGGGACGGCCGGGTGATCCGGTCGTCCCACGCCCTTCCGGACGCCCCGCCACGCGGTCCGGGGGCGGGGACCGCTGTCACAGATGGCTTGACCGCCCGGTCGTATGGGGTGACAACCAAGTCGATCGGAGCAGACCGTGGCCCTCACTGAACGACACATTTCCACCATGGTGCTGGTGATCGGTACCGGAGGAGCAGGACTGCGAGCGGCGATCGAACTTGCGGAGGCCGGAGTCGACGTCCTCGCGGTCGGCAAGCGGCCCAAGGACGACGCCCACACGGCCCTGGCGGCCGGAGGCATCAACGCCGCGCTCGCCACGATGGACCCCGAGGACAGCTGGCAGCAGCACGCCGCGGACACGCTCAAGGAGAGCTACCTGCTGGCCGACCCCCGCACCGTGGAGATCGTCACCCAGGGTGCGGCCCTGGGCATCGACGACCTGGAGCGGTACGGCATGGCCTTCGCCAGGGAGGACGACGGCCGGATCTCGCAGCGCTTCTTCGGCGCGCACAAATACCGCCGCACCGCCTTCGCCGGGGACTACACCGGCCTGGAGATCCAGCGCACGCTCGTGCGGCGGGCCGAGCAGCTCGACATCCCGGTGCTCGACGGCGTCTACATCACCCGCATCCTCGAGCACGACGGCGCCGTGTTCGGCGCGTACGGCTTCGACCTCACCGACGGCACGCGCTACCTCATCCACGCCGACGCCGTCATCCTCGCAGCCGGCGGCCACACCCGGATCTGGCGGCGCACCTCCTCCCGGCGCGACGAGAACACCGGTGACTCGTTCCGTCTGGCCGTGGAGGCCGGCGCGCGGCTGCGCGACGCCGAGCTCGTGCAGTTCCACCCCTCCGGCATCATCGAGCCGGAGAACGCGGCCGGCACGCTCGTCAGCGAGGCCGCCCGCGGTGAGGGCGGCATCCTGCGCAACGCCCTCGGGGAGCGGTTCATGAGCCGCTACGACCCCGAGCGGATGGAGCTGTCCACCCGCGACCGCGTCGCCCTCGCCTCGTACACGGAGATCAAGGAGGGCCGCGGCACCCCCAAGGGGGCCGTGTGGCTGGACGTCTCCCACCTGCCGCGGCAGACCATCATGAACCGGCTCCCCCGCGTCTACCAGACGCTGCTCGACCTGCAGATGCTGGACATCACCCGCGACCCGATCGAGATCGCGCCCACCGCGCACTACTCGATGGGCGGCGTCTGGGTGCGGCCCGAGGACCACAGCACCGACGTCCGCGGCCTGTACGCCATCGGCGAGGCGTCCAGCGGCCTGCACGGCGCGAACCGCCTGGGCGGCAACAGCCTCATCGAGCTGCTGGTCTTCGGTCGCATCACGGGTCAGGCGGCCGCCGCCTACTCGCTGGGACTGACCTCGCAGCCGCGGTCGGCGGCGGCGGTGGCGCAGGCCCGCGCCGAGGTCGACGACCTGGTGGCGGCGGACGGGCCCGAGAACGTCCGCGCCCTGCAGCGCGCCATCCGCAACACCATGACCGAGCACGCGGGCGTGGTGCGCGACGAGGAGGGCCTGCGGGCCGGTCTGACCGAACTCGACCTCATCGAGAAGCGGATGGAGTCCGTCGGTGTCCATCCCGACATCGCCGGCTTCCAGGACCTCGCGCACGCCTTCGACCTCAAGTCGGCGGCCCTGGCGGCGCGTGCCACGCTGGAATCGGCGCTGGAGCGGCGTGAGACCCGCGGCTGCCACAACCGCAGCGACTACCCGGAGCAGGATCCCGCGCTGCGGGTCAACCTCGTCTGGTCCCCCAAGACCGGCGTCACCCGGGAGAGCATCCCGGACATCCCCGAGGAGATCACCGCCCTGATGCAGGAGGTCTCCACCGAGGGCAAGCTCGTCGAGTGAGGACGCTCGCGTCCTGTGAGGGATCCGGGGGCCCGCCGAATCGGGCCCCTGTCACAAACGGCTCCGCTGCCCGGTCTTCCCAGCGAAGAGACACCGGCCGGTGCCGGTGGGGCGCCCCACCGCCCCTTGCGCGTCACGCACGAGAACATCCGAGAGGACTCCATCATGAAGGTCGTAGTCATCGGCGGAACCGGGCTGATCGGCTCGAAGGTCGTCAGCAAGCTCAACGAGCACGGGCACGAGGCCGTCGCGGCCTCCCCCAACACCGGCGTCAACACCCTGACCGGCGAGGGTCTCGCCGAGGTCCTGCAGGGCGCGCAGGTCGTGGTCGACGTCTCCAACTCGCCCTCGTGGGAGGACGAGGCCGTGATGAACTTCTTCCGCACCTGCACCGGCAACCTCATGGAGGCGAACGCCAAGGCGGGTGTCGTCCACCACGTCGCGCTCTCCATCGTCGGCACCGACCGGCTCCCGGACAACGGCTACTTCCGCGCCAAGCTGGCCCAGGAGGAGCTGATCAAGGCGTCGGGCATGCCCTACTCCATCGTGCACGCCACGCAGTTCTTCGAGTTCGTGAACGGTATCGCGGACGCGGGGACCGAGGGCGACACGGTGCGCATCGCGCCCGTGAAGTTCCAGCCCATCTACTCCGACGACGTGGCCACGGCCGTCGCCCGCACCGCGGCCGGCACGCCCCTGGGCGGCGTGGTGGAGATCGCCGGCCCGGACGTGTTCCGGTTCGACGAGCTGGTCCGTGACGTGCTCGCCGCCCAGAACGACCCCCGCAAGGTCGTCGCGGACCCGCAGGCCCCGTACTACGGGTCCGTGCTGCAGGAAGACTCGCTCGTCCCCGGCGCCGGCGCGCAGCTCGCCGCGACCCGCTTCGCCGACTGGTTCGCCCAGCAGCAGCGGTAACCCCCGCGGGTGGCCCCTGCCCCCGGTGGGGGCCACCGCGCCGTCCCCGACCCACCCGTACGAAGAGGTCGACCCGCCATGCCCAGGAATTGCGCGGAAACCACCGTCCCCGGCTCCCGTCCGCAGGAGGAACTGACCGGTGCGTACGTCATCGACCCGGTCCACAGCGCGGTCGGCTTCTCCGTCCGGCACGCCATGGTCGCCAACGTACGGGGCAGATTCACCGCGTTCGAGGGGTTCCTCCGGCTCGACGCGCTTCACCCGGCCCGTTCGGAGGCCCACGTGAGCGTGCAGACCGGCAGCCTGGACACCGGCGTCCGGGCGCGGGACTCCCACATCACCGGCCCCGACTTCCTGGACTCGGCGACGTTCCCCCTCATGGTCTTCCGCTCCACCGCGGTCGTCCCCCTGGACGAGGACCGCTTCCGCATGACGGGGAACCTCAGGATCAAGGACGTCGAGCTGCCGCTGCACATCGACCTCGACTACGGCGGCACCGCCCGCGACACCGACGGGCAGCGGCGGGTCGGCTTCGAGGGCTCGGCCGTCCTCCGGCGTTCGGACTGGGGCCTGAACTGGAACGTCCCCCTGGAGACCGGAGGCGTGCTGCTCAGCGACAAGGCGCGGCTCGAACTCAGCGTCTCCGCGCTGCAACTCGGCCCGGAGGCCCTGTGATGACCCGATCCGCCGACCACCACCCCGACACTTCGGCCACCGCCGCGGCACTCACCGCCCAGGCCGTGGCGCTGGAGCGGCGCGTCATGGAACTGCGCCGCGAACTTGCGGACGTCGCCGATCGCATGACCGCCGTCGCCGAGGCCCTGAGCGGCCTCCGCAGCTCCGGTCTCCTCCCCGACCAGGCCACGGGCGACGACCACTGAGGGGCCCCGCGGTCAGGCGGGCTGCCACAGCTCGATGCGGTTGCCCTCGGGATCGGTGACCCAGCCGAACCGGCCGACGCCGTCCATGTCCTGCGTCTCCTCGGCCACGTCGGCGCCCTTGGCCCGCAGTTGCGCGAGCATGGCGTCCAGGTCGCGGACCCGGAAGTTGAGCATGGTCTGCTGGGTGCGGGACCCGAAGTAGTCGGTCCCGGACTCGAAGGTCGCGAACACCGTCGGCCCCGCCTCCTGACGCCACAGGCCGTGCTCATCGGCGTCCAGGCCCAGGCAGTCCCGGTACCACGCGTTCAGAGCCGCGGGGTCGGCCGCCCGCAGGAAGTAACCACCGATTCCCAGCACACGTTCCATGCCGCCCATCCTGCCAGGACGGCGATCAGGACGCGCGGCACCACACCATCGCCCGACGGGCCCCCGGGGCGGCACCCGGGGACTGTCTTCAGCGTCGGCCCCGCAGGACCGCTCCCAGGGCCAGACCGGTACCCAGGCCGATCAGGGTGCCGGACACGGCCCACCGCCGGCGCGGTCCCCGGGGAGCAGGGACGCCGGGTACCCGACGGCGTGACCGACCGCGGCGACGTCGTCCGGTGCTGCGATGAGCCGCAGCATGACCGCACGGGGCCGGGGCGTGATCGCCCCGGCCCCCGCCGCGCGTCAGGCGCCGACGTAGGAGGCCAGGTGCCGGCCGGTGAGGGTGGAGCGGGCGGCGACGAGGTCCGCCGGGGTGCCCTCGAAGACGATCTGCCCACCGTCGTGGCCTGCGCCGGGGCCGAGGTCGATGATCCAGTCGGCGTGCGCCATGACCGCCTGGTGGTGCTCGACGACGATGACGGACTTGCCGGAGTCGACGAGACGGTCCAGCAGACCGAGCAGTTGCTCGACGTCGGCGAGGTGCAGGCCGGCGGTCGGCTCGTCGAGGACGTAGACGCCGCCCTTGTCGCCCATGTGCGTGGCCAGCTTCAGCCGCTGCCGCTCACCGCCGGACAGCGTGGTGAGCGGCTGGCCGAGGCTGAGGTAGCCGAGTCCGACGTCGGCGAGCCGGCCGAGGATGCGGTGCGCGGCGGGCGTGTGCGCCTCACCGCCGCCGAAGAATTCCTCGGCGTCGGTGACCGACATCGCGAGCACCTCGCTGATGTCGCGGCCGCCGAGGTGGTACTCCAGCACCGAGGCCTGGAACCGCTTGCCCTCGCACTCCTCGCAGGTGCTGGCGACGCCCGCCATCATGGCCAGGTCCGTGTAGACCACGCCGGCTCCGTTGCAGGTGGGGCAGGCACCCTCGGAGTTGGCGCTGAACAGCGCGGGCTTCACGTCGTTGGCTTTGGCGAACGCCTTGCGGATCGGGTCGAGCAGTCCGGTGTACGTCGCCGGGTTGCTGCGGCGCGAGCCGCGGATGGGGCTCTGGTCGACGGACACGACCCCGGCACCGGCGGGGATCGACCCGTGCACGAGGGAGCTCTTGCCCGAGCCCGCGACGCCGGTGATGACGGTGAGCACCCCGAGCGGGACGTCGACGTCGACGTCGCGCAGGTTGTGCGCCGTGGCGCCGCGGACCTCCAGGTTGCCGGTGGGCTTGCGCACCGTCTCCTTCAGGGACGCGCGGTCGTCGAAGTGGCGCCCGGTGATGGTGCCGCTGCTCCGCAGCCCCTCGATGTCGCCCTCGAAGCAGACGGTGCCGCCGGCCGTGCCGGCGCCGGGGCCGAGGTCGACGACGTGGTCGGCGATGGCGATCGTCTCCGGTTTGTGCTCCACGACGAGCACCGTGTTGCCCTTGTCCCGCAGGCGCAGCAGCAGGCCGTTCATCCGCTGGATGTCGTGCGGGTGCAGACCGGTGGTGGGCTCGTCGAAGACGTAGGTGGTGTCGGTGAGCGAGGAGCCGAGGTGGCGGATCATCTTGACGCGCTGCGCCTCGCCGCCCGAGAGCGTGCCCGACGGCCGTTCGAGCGAGAGGTAGCCGAGTCCGATCTCCACGAACGACTCGAGGGTGTGCTGCAGCTTCGTGAGCAGCGGCGCGACCGAGGGCTCGTCCAGGGCGCGCACCCATGCGACCAGGTCGCTGATCTGCATCGCGCAGGCGTCGGCGATGCTGATCCCGGCGATCTTCGACTCCCGGGCGCCTTCGCTGAGCCGCGTGCCGTCGCACTCGGGGCAGGTGGTGAAGGCGACGGCGCGGTCCACGAACTCGCGGATGTGCGGCTGCATCGCCTCCTTGTCCTTGGCGAGCATCGATTTCTGGACCCGCGGGACCAGTCCCTCGTAGGTCATGTTGATGCCCGCGATCTTCATGCGGGTCGGCTCGCGGTGCAGGAAGTCGTGCAGTTCCTGCTTGGTGAAGGTGCGGACCGGCTTGTCGGGGTCGAAGAAGCCGGACTCGGCGTAGAGCCGGGCGTTCCAGCCGCCGCCCTTGTAGCCGGGGACGGTGATCGCACCCTCGTTGAGCGACTTGGAGTCGTCGAAGAGCTGGCTCAGGTCGATGTCGGAGACCGTGCCCCGGCCCTCGCAGCGCGGGCACATGCCGCCGGTGCGGGTGAAGGTGACCTTCTCGGCCTTGCTCGCGCCGCGCTCGACGGTGATCGCGCCGCTGGCCCGGACGGAGGGGACGTTGAAGGCGTAGGCGCTGGGCGGGCCGATGTGCGGGGTGCCGAGCCGGCTGAAGAGGATGCGCAGCATGGCGTTGGCGTCGGTGACGGTGCCGACGGTGGAGCGGGGGTCCGCCCCCAGCCGCTGCTGGTCGACGGTGATCGCGGTCGTCAGCCCGTCGAGGACGTCGACCTCGGGGCGGGCCAGTGTCGGCATGAAGCCCTGGACGAAGGCGCTGTAGGTCTCGTTGATCAGCCGCTGCGACTCCGCGGCGATCGTGTTGAAGACCAGGGAGCTCTTGCCCGAGCCGGAGACTCCGGTGAACACCGTGAGCCGGCGCTTCGGGATCTCGATGCTGACGTCCTTCAGGTTGTTCTCACGTGCACCGTGCACGCGGATCAGATCGTGGCTGTCGGCAACGTGCGGCGCAGGCGACTGCGCGTCCGCCTTCTTGGCCATGTGTGTCGTCTCTCCATCTGTCTGGTGCGTGCTGGGCCGCCTTGGCGGTCTCCGTCGGCGTCGCCTGGTTCGATCTGACCGGCTTCGGTCAAGTATGTCCGGTCCCCCCGCGTCGGTGGGGCGCGGCCACGGTAACCGTCCACCCGGCCGCCCCGCTCCCCCTTCGGACCGGTCCCCGTCGAACGGACCGTGTGGTGGCCGGGTTCCAGCCGACGGGGGCAGGCGCGGAACCCGGGCCCCACACGGTCCGTTCGACAGGGACCGGTCCGAAGCTATCTGTCATACAAATCTCCCGGCTCCCGAGACCGACCTTCAAATCTAATGCCTGATTCTGCTGCAAAATACAAAATACAACACACACATAGAGCACGATAG
>NZ_JARAVO010000170.1:0-21120 GCF_033792805.1 Streptomyces sp. PA03-1a | reverse complement strand
CTCTGACCCACCCCGGCGGGCCCGGGTGGGCCCGCCGGGGTGGGTCAGAGGACCCGGGTTGCGGCCATGGCCGCCTCGACGATTCCGATCGTCTGGGCCGGGGTGGCCGTGATGCCGACGAATTCGACGCCGCCCCATCCGTCCCGGTGGGTGACCGTCGCCGGGCCGCTGCCGGTGGGAAGCTGGACCGTCCAGGTGTAGGAGCCGTGCCGGACTTCGGTGACCGGGCCGAGGTTGGTGACCTTCCATGAGGTGGCGCGGGCGGCCTCGGCGAACACCGCGTCGGTGGTGGCGGTGGTGATGGTGGCGGTCATGGCGGGCTCCCTGGGGGTTGGTGGTTTGGGGTGCGTTGTTCTACTTTCATCCTTCCTGACCCACCGTTAGCCAACCTCGTTTGGCTAAAAAGTTTCGGGGAATTTCAGGCCGCTGACCTGGGATGATGCCCCACGCGGCCGCCTCGCGTGGGGCGTTCGCTCAGCTCGCGGCGGGCCGCGCGTACCTCTCGGTCGCGGCGAGGAAGTCGCGGATGCCCTCCTGGACCATGAGGCCGTCCGCGACGCCCACCAGGTTGCCGGCGGGCCCTAGGGTGCCGTCCACGAGCCGGTCGGTCAGCGCCGACCGCACCTCGGCCAGCGTCTCGAAGAGATCCACGTTCGCGGCCGCGGCGAGGAGCCTGCGCCACGGCAGGGCGTTGGCGGTGACGCGCATCAGGCGCGTGATCTCGTCGGCGCCGATGACGCGGTCTTCGCTCATCAGGACCGAGGCGATCCGGGCCCGCTCGAACTGCTCGGCCCGCAGCGCCCGGTGAGCGAGGTCGAGGAGGCCGCGCTTGCGGGGGTCGGCCTCGACGTCCGGCTCGGGCGCCTCGTCCACGAAGGCCTGCCCGCTCGGGTTGATCACGAGCGGCTGTCCCTGCGCCAGCGAGTACGAGAAGTCTCGCGTGGTCCAGCCGTGGTTCTCCAGGGCCCACATGGTCTGGACCCAGACCTCGTTGGTGCCGTCGGGTCCGTGGACGCGCAGGTTCTTGCGGGGGCCGAACTCGCGGACGGTGACGCCACCGGCTGCGATGAGGCGGAGCGCTTCGAGCTGGAGGGTGTTCGGGCGGATCACGTCGGTTCTCCTTGGGGGTTGGCTCCTGGTGGGAGGGAGGGGCCGCCCGCCCGGTGCGGGCGGCCCGGGCGGTCAGGCAGTGGCGGGGGCGCCGGCCTCGATGTCCATGCCGTCGGTCACGTTGATGAAGCGGCGGAGGCCCATGTCCTCGTGGTGGCGGGCCGCGTTGGTGACCTGGCCGGTGCTCATCGAGAAGCCGTAGTGGAGCAGGGCCTCCAGCGCCTCGGCCCGCTGCTTGGCAAGGCCGTCACGAACGCCGTGCCGCTCGATGCGCACCATCAGCTCCCGCCACGGCTTGGCCTGGCCGTCGGCGGCCAGTACGGCGTCCATGAGGCCGTCGACCGGGGAGTCGAGGATCGTGAGTGCGTCGGTCAGGGCCGTGCGGGCGGACTCGGCCTTGGCGAAGGCGCCGTTGGCGCGGGCGGTGAGCTTGGTGAGGGCGGTGGTGGCGTCCATGGCGGGCTCCCTGGGGGTTGGTGGTTTGGGGTGCGTTGTTCTACTTTCATCCTTCCTGACCCACCGTTAGCCAACCTCGTTTGGCTAAAAGATTTCGAGGAATTTCCCACCCCTGACCTGCGGCGATGCACCCGGAGGGTGCGGCCCGCCGGCCGGGCTCGTGGGTACCCACTACGGTCGGGGCGTGGACAGCACACCCCAACTCCCCAAGCCGTTCCGCGCGCTGGCCGACCTGGCGGCCGGGCCGGTCACCATCGACCATGCCAAGGCCCTGACGGACGCCCTCCTGGCGATCCCCGACCTGCAGCGCTGGCTCCGGGCCCAGCGGCAGCAGACGGTGCGGTCCCTCCTGGACGAGGGCCGCACCCGCGACGAGATCGCCCCCCACCTCCAGGTCACCCCGCAGCGGGTCGCCGACATCGCGGCCGGCCACCGAAGCACGTCGGCGCCGCGCCAGAGCTGACGGCCTCACGGGCGGACGCCCCACCCGGTCCGGGTGGGGCGCCGTCGCCTCTCAGTCCAACTGCGTTTGGCTAAGAAAGGCCGAGGGATTTCCAGCCGTTGAGCAGACCGGTCACCCCCCGGCGCGGCGGGGTGAGGTCAGGCGAACCGGGCGGCCGGGCGGGTCAGGCCCGTGACGAACGCTCCGGTGACCTCGCGGAGGTGGTTGCGGGCCCGGACCATCCGGGCCTCTTTCGGGTCGTCGCCGGCGGCCGCGGTCATGCCGCAGGTGCAGTAGGTCAGGCCGCGGTCCGGGTGAGGGGTTCGCGGCCGGTGGTGGTAGGCGAGCAGGCCGAGGCGGGCGGCGAGGGTGAGGCGGACCCGGCCGCCGGGGGCGTCGGTGACCATGCCGAGCTTGTGGAGGGTGAGGCCGGTGACGGCCTCGATGCCGTCCTCGCCGATGATGACGACTCGCCTGCTGCGGGGGCTCTCCCAGCGGGACCGGGAGTGGGCGTCGATGGTCTCCAGGTCGTGGCGGACGGTGCCGCCTCGGAGGACCGAGGTCAGCAGCTCGGTCGGGGTGAGGCGGATCGAGCGCTCCACGGTGTCGACCTGGCCGTCGCCGGGGCCGAACTGGAGGCGGGTCCAGGAGATGAGGGCGCCGCCGTCGCGCCGGGCTTCGATGTGGAGGCCGCGGCGGTGGCTGCGGGCGAGCAGGGTCAGTGCGTGCGCCTCGCTGGCGGTTCCGGTGGTGGTGCCGCCCGCGTGGGTGATCGTCTCGTGGAACATCGGGTCCTCCTCGTTGGTCTGGTGGCTGGTCAGGCGGTGGGCTGGAAGCGGTCGGTGGCGACGTCTTCGGTGAGCCGGTCGAACTTGCGGTGGAGGGCGAGGAGCGCGGTGGCGACGAAGCGGACGCTGCTGTCGGTGTCGCTGTCGAACGCGTCGTGCAGGACGGTCGTGATGCGCGCCTGCAGGTCCTGCGCCTGCCGGGCGAGGGCCGGGGTGGTGGGGTTGAGGTGGGGCAGCTCGGGCATGCGGCCGGTGATCGTGGCGGTGATGTACTCCAGCGCAGTGGCGGGGAGGTCGCCGGTACCTTCGGCGATCTCTCCGGCCTCGTGCAGGGCGGCCGCCGCGGCGTCGGGCATGTCGGTGGCAGGCGGGGCCGCCTCGAGGACCGTCGCCGCGGTGTCGAGGAGTGCGGCGATCTCGCGGGGCTCGGGACGACTGGCGCGGAGGGCGTTGCGGTCACGGAGGGCTTCGGCGAAGGAGCGGGCGAGGCGGGCGGCCCGCTGCTGGGGGGTGTAGGTGGCGGTCACGGTCGGTCCTTCCGGTGAGGTGGGAGGGCCGGGCGGTCGCCCGGCCCCGAGGGGTCAGGCGACCGCTGCGATGCGGACCGCGATCGCGTGGTAGCAGGCGTACGGGCGGGTCTTGAGGCTGGCCGGGCAGTTGCACTGGCCGGTGGCCGCCGTGCGGTAGGTCTTGGAGCCGTCGGCGGAGACGACTTCGAAGACCCGCTTGGCGCGGAGGGGGAGGACGCCGCCCTGCTCCAGCAGCTCGACGGCCTTGGCGACCAGGTGCGGCTTGTAGGGGGCGACGACCTCGGAGCGGCTGGCCTTGCGGATGCGGGTGCGGCACTTCGGGCCGTACCCGTCGGGGCTCGGGCAGCGGAGGAGGCGGTTGCACCGGCGGCACCGGGTGGGCTCGGTGGTGGTGTTTTGGGTGCCGTCCATGGCTGCCGCCCTTCGCTGACCTGGTGCTTTGTGGTTTGGTGTGACACCTCATTCATTGACCAAATGCCTTTGGATACCCTCGTTACCCAAAGGGGCTTGGTCAAGTGATCGTCAAGCGGGTCGGGGTCGGAAGGAGCCGGACAGCAGGACGCCCCGCCTGCGGCAAGTGCAGGCGGGGCGCCGTCCAGGGGGACGTCAGTCCGCGGGGCGCTGGGCGAAGACGCAGATCCCGCTCCCCGTCGGGCGGGTGACGGTCCATCCGGCCATCGTCAGCTTGTCCGCGAGGATAGCCAGCGACGGGCCGTCCCAGCCGTCATCGGCGGACACGGCGCGCCCGGCCTCGATCCAGTAAGCGGCGACCCGGCCGAGGCCGCGGGGTTCGAGGAGGTAGCCGCGCAGCTCGGGGTCCGCCTGGTGAGGCTCCGTCACCTCGGTGTCGTCGGCCACGACCGCCGGGCGCAGGGGGCGCAGGGCCTCGCGGGCGGCGTCGATGTCCGGGTGTCCGGCGTGCCGGGGGGCGACGCCCTCGCCGGTCGCCGGCCGCCCGGGGACGACGGCCTCGACGACGGGGCGGGCCTTGATCTGCCGGAGGTCGGGGGCGTGGACGTCGCGCTCCACGGTGACGACGTCCCAGGCGGCGTCTCCGAGGGGCAGGGCCACCTTCCACGGCGAGCGGTAGGTCTTGACGCAGTCGGCGTCGGTGACGCCGTGGACTTCGGCCCACCAGTCGCACTGGCCGGTCTCGCGGGCCCCGGTGACGCCGGTGTCGTTCACGGTGAGGCGGGCGCCGAAGGCGTGGAGGACGTCGCCCTTGAGGACGTCGGTCCGGGGGATGGAGAGGGTGAGGCGTTCGGTGCCGCTCTTGGCGATGACCTCGGCGTACAGGGGGTCGGCCTGCTCCAGGTACCGCAGGGCCTCGGTCAGCTCGCGCAGCGCCTCGGCCCATACCGGGTCGTTCGGGTCGGGGTTGGTGCGGACGCGGACGGCGTACAGGGTGGCGACCCGGCGGGCCTCGGGGATGCGGGAGGTGTCGACCCGCTGCACCTTGGCCGGGTCGACGGTGCTGCCGCCGTCGACGATGACCGCGGTCGGCTGGCCCTTCGCCCGGTACATGCCCTTCACGGTGCGGGCGGCGCCGTCGGGGCAGATGACGCGGTCGCCTGCGGCGAACTCCGGGGCGGTGGTGGCCAGGAGCGGGCCGGACAGCTTGCACCGGCGCGGGGCGACGTCCGGCCGGTGCTCGGCCGCCGCCTTCTCGGCCTCGGCGAGCGTGACGTACGTGCCGATCAGGCTGGACTTGAGCGGGCACTTGCAGTTGATGTGGACCGTGGCGAGGGGGCCGGTGTTCCGGAAAGCGCGGACGGCGACCCGGATGACGTCGCCGGCGGCCGGGGCTTCGTCGGCCTCGGCGGGCTCGTCGACCAGGTCGGTGATGCCGGGGTGGACGGGGCAGCCGAGTTCGCGGGCGATCTTGGCGGCCCGGGCCGCGGCCTCCACGTACTTGCCGTCCCGGTAGTCGCCGACGGGAATGGTGAGGGCGTGGAACTCGCCGTGCTCCTCCGTGATCGAGTGCGGCCAGGCCTCCACGAGGAAGCCGACCACCTGCTCCTCTTCGACGACCAGCACGTCACCGTCGTTGATGTCCTCCCGGCACTGGGTGGCGTCGTAGGCCGTCGCGGAGTCCCAGAAGCGGTGGATGCCGCTGGCGCGCTCGGCGTCGACCTGCTCGAAGAGGTCGGCGAGGCCGGCGGCCGCTGCGGTCTGGGGGGTGCTGTTGGGGTCGATCACGGTAACTCCCTTTTGTGGTGAAGTGTTACACATTCATCATTCTCCAAACCATTTTGGATACCCTCGGTTGCCCAAATGAGTTGGGATAATTTCCAGCCGCCCCACCGCGAAAACAGCCGCGCCGCCTTCCTGTCCAAGTCGGCTTGTGCGAGCATGCATGCATGAGCGACGAGTACAGGCCCAGCGACGAACTCCTGGCAGACGTCCGCGCCTGGCAGGACGCGGTGCGCGAGGAAGAGCGGCTGCGTCACGCCCTGCGCAAACGCATCGCCGACGAGCTCAGGGCAACGGGCGTCACCAACAGGACCATCGCCCAGCACCTGCCGATGACCGAGGAGAACGTCCGCCTCATCGCCCGCGAGTACGGCGTCGCCCACCACCGCACGCCCAAGGAACCGCAGGCGGCCACCGGCTGACGCCGCCCCGGACACACCGAGGGCCCGCACCCCAGGGTGCGGGCCCTCCGTCGTGCGCGAGTCAGAACCGGATCAGGCACGCCACGACGAGCACGACCGCCAGGACCACGGCAGCGATGCGCTGCTCGCGCGGCAGGTCGAGGAGGCTCATCCGCTGCGGCGCGATGACCTGTTCGCCGTCCGGGATGTGCCAGCCGTGGAACAGATCGCGGTGGCTGCTACGGTGCTGGTTCAACTCGTGACAACCTTGGGCCGCCATCGACGTCGTGATGTGCGGACCGGCAGCGGTACATAGCACTCCCGTCGGCCGCCCCCACGCCCCATCGGCACTTTGGATGTGCGATCACGGACGTCACCCGGTCACGGTGTCATCGCCAGCCGAAGCCGACGAACCCGGCCGAGGCTCACTGACCTTGGCTGATCATGTCGTGGGTGGTATGCCGTATTCATGGGGGCAGGACAAGGTGCCGGTGATTTTCATCGGGCAAGGGAGCAAAGGCGTCTGACGCAGGCCAGTTATTTGAACAGGGCGGCCGGCCGGATGCGGAGATCGCACGTCTGCTGGGAGTCAGCGCGCAGGCGGTGCACAACTGGCACCATGCCTGGAGCGAGGGCGGCGCGGATGCCCTGCTGGGGCGGGGGATCGCCGGCGCGCAGTGCGCTCTGGACGAAGTTCAGCGGCAGGCTCTGCGGGAACTGCTGCGGGCCGGGGCCAAGGACTACGGATTCGCCACCGACGGCTGGACGCTGGCGCGGGTCCGCCGCGTGATCATCGAGCGGTTCTCGGTGGTCTACGGCTCGCTGTCCGGGGTGAGCCGGCTTCTGCACCGGATGGGCTTCACTCCTCAAGTGCCCGCCCGTCAAGCCGCCGAGCGTGACGCGGGCGCGATCCAGGAGTGGGTGGAGACCGGGTGGCCGAAGATCGAAAAAGGGGGGCCGCCGGAGCCTGGTTCTGCTTCCAGGACGAGGCGGGGACCTCGCTGACCGGCGCCTTCGTCCGCACCTGGGCACCGGCCGGGCAGACTCCGGTGCTGACCATGGTCAAGGGCCGCCAGCCGAAACTGTCCATGACCGCCCTGGCCTGCTACCGCCCCGGCGAGACCCCAGACTGATCTACCGGATCCGCACCGGCTGGTACCGCGACCGCGACCTGATTCCCCTGCTCGACCAGGCCCACCAGACTCTCGGCGCACCCATGGTACTGATCTGGGACAACCTCGCCGGACACCATATCCGCTGGATGCAGCGATCAATCTCGGGCCGGCCGTGGCTGACCGTTCGCTACCTGCCCGCCTACGCTCCCGACCTCCCCTCGAACAAGTCTGGTCCCACCTCAAACGCACCGCCCTGGCCAACCTCGCCGCCCTCACCATCGACGAACTCACCCACGCCGTTCGAACAGGACTCCGCACGATCCAGCACCGTCCCGCCCTGCTGACCGCGTTCCTCGCCCACACCGGACTCGAAATTCGCTCAGCACCAACCTGATCAGCAAAGCTCAGTCAGTTCTGGGAACGATTCAGGGCCCGCACCCAGGTGCGAGCCATGAATCGCGTAACTCAACCTCAGTAAGAGAACCACCTCATCACGACAGCAATCACCAACAAAACCCACGGAGCCCAAGCGCTCAACTTCACAAGCGGCGGATTCGGCGTAGCCGCCACCTGGGCCGAGTCGTTCCGCGCGACCTCACGCCGGAACGACTCCAGCCTGCCCGCGACCACCGCGCGCCTTCCGAATGAAGGCCATTCAGAGAAGGCATCCAAGCGGAGAGCGCTTCCATCCCTGAACTGCATGTTCAGCCTTCCAGGAAGGGACTGAAATCCTTCAATACGACTCCATGGAATAACGTATTCCCCGTTCCGGTTCACCGCAACCAGCACCTCGGGGGTGACTTTCACTCTAGTGCGAAGGTGCACAACCCACACGTAACGCGCCGGAAGAAAAAATGCGGAGGCCATTCCAACCAACTGCCACACGGACTTCTGAGGCATGCCGTGCACGATATACCCCAAATAGACGGCGAGCGCAGTTAGGGCGCTGACCCAGAAGATACGCCTATCAACCCACGAATCCATGCGAAATCATCCCCTCCCAGCCTGTCAGGCGCATCGATAATAACCGATTTTGGCCGAATCCTAAAACCCGACCCTCGACTTGATACCGCTCCAGGCAGCCGACCCAGCTTTCGCCACACCATTTGCTATCGCTCCGGATCGCAAAATGCCGTACCCACCCGCTATGGCTAGACTGCGCATAACAGCGTCTCCTGTATCGCCCTTCGCCCAGGCGTTCACCACAGTGAGGGTTTGCATAGAGGCCCCCACGTACAGGGCGATGGTGGTCACGCTCTCCGCGGCGGCAACGCAAGCAGCAGCCCCAGCGCCGGCGGTCTCGGGTCCTGTCGCAGCGGCGCATCCAGCACCATATATCTGCGCACCAAATGCCACCTCGCCCGCAAGAACGGAAATCTCATCTAGGAGCTGTTCCGTGTCGTCGGACAGGAAGCCGCGCCCCACACCATCCAAGTCGGCCAAGCAGGAACTAGCCGCTTTTCCCGACACGACACATTTATGGAACTCTATTATGTTTTCGGCTTCACCCTCGGGTGCATTGTCGATCCAGGCCGCATAGTCCGCGTCGGTCAACTCGGCGGACCCGCTATAGCCGTAGTAGCTCCTCAACCTGTCGTAGGTGTCGTCGTCCAGCGTCAGTCCCTCCGAGTTGCTGCCGACGTTGCCAGTGCTGTCAGCGGCAGCGGTTCCCGAAGTGCTTCTGCGAGTACGGTGTCCCTGAGCGTTGTAAGTCTCGTGCGTGCCTGCAGGTTTGGGAGAGCCGCGCGTGCCTTCGAGGTCTGATGTTACGTCACCAGGTTGGCAGAAATCGGCGCAGGCAGTGGCGAGGCCGGTTGGGTCGGACATCGTTGCAGGGCTGTTGTTTGCGTAGGTGTAGCCGTTCAAAGACTGAGCGGCGGTGATATCGAGTAGGGGGTCCACGCTGAGGAATCGGCCGGTGGTTGGGTCGTATTCGCGGGCGCCGATGTGGGCGAGGCCAGTGGTGGTGTCTGCCGGGGCGCCGAGGAAGGCCTTGTCGTCGGGCCAGGTGGTGACACTCGTGCCGCGGGAGGCACCGAATGGTGTGCTGTAGCGCTTGGTGATGGCCAGTGTGGTGGCGTCGAGCGCGAGGCTCATGGTGCCGTGGTGGTCGCCGGCGAGGAAGGTGACGGTGTTGCTGGACGGGGTTGCGGTGCGCACTGCGATGGTTTGGCCGGCGGCGGTGTAATAGCGGTTGCCAGTCAGGGTTTTGGTCGTGCCGCCGCTGGTGGTTTTGAGGTGGACTTCGGTGGCGCCCAGGTAGAGGACGGTTTCGCCGTCGGTAGTGGTGGGGCGGCGGATGAAGAGCGTGCCGTTGGCGTCGTAGAGGTAGCTGGTGCCGGTGGCGGGCTTGCTTCCTGCAGCGGGCTCGCTGCTGGTGGCGAGCTTGCCTTCGGGGTTCCAGGTCATGGTTTGGGCGGCCTGGGTGCCGGGGCGTCCGGTGGTGTTGCCGGTCTTGTCGTAGGCGTAGCTGCCGGTAGTGGTGCTTCCGACGGTGGTGGACGACAGGGCGTGGGGTTGGCCGTTGGCGGTGCCGTAGCCGTATTTCGTGGTGGTGTTGCTTGTGGAGGTGTGCACGGTGCTGGTGTCGCGCAGACCGCTGTCCTTGTAGGTGTAGCTGTTCCAGTAGGGGGCGGCGCCGCCGAGGTTGGCGGTGGTGCGGCCGGAGTCGGCGCAGTCGGCGGTGGTGGGGGTCCACGCTTCGGTCACGCGGCGGTAGCCGTCGTAGAGGAAGCACTGGTTGTCGCTCTTGCCGGTGCCGCCGAGCGTGGTGGCGTCGAAGATGGAGCGGACGTTGCCGGCGTCGTCCTGCTTGAAGCGCAGTTCTTGCGGCATGTAGCCGTGGATGTCGTCGGTGACGTATGAGCGGGCCAAGCGGCGAGTGCCGGGTTCGTACTCGTTGTTGAGGTAGGCGTACTTGCCTGGGGTGGAGGCGAGTCCGAGGGTGAGCTGCTTGCGGTCGCCTTGGGGTGAGTAGGTGGCGGCCACCAGGTAGCCGGTGGTCCCCTTCAGGCCCACTTGCTGCCCGGTGGCGTTGTACGTGAAGGACTGCTGTTCGGTGGCCAGTCCCGCCACGGCAGGTTCGCGGTGCTGGCTGATGGTGCCGTCCAGGCGGTAAGCCGTGGTGAATGCCAGGGGGCTGAGTACGCCAGCCTTGACCAGAGGGTCTTCTGCGGGCAGCAGAAGCTGGTTGCCGGTGACGTGGTACATCGAGTCGTACGCGGTCACCCTGTTGGTGTAGGCCTGGCCGGTCAGGCCGCCGACGTAACGGGTGGCGTCGGTGAGCTGGCCCTTCTTGATGCTGTCGTAGGTCCAGGCGGCGGCCAGGGTGGCGTCGGTCTTGGAGCCGGTCCACTGCTTGGTCTTGCGGCCGAGCTCGTCGTACTCGTAGATCAGTTTGCGGGAAGCGTCACCGGCCAGGACCAGCGCGTCGCTGGTGGAGATGACCTGGTCGAGTTCGTTGTAAGCGGTGTCGGTCTTCCCCTTGTCGGGGTCGGTCGCCGTGATCTGCCGGCCGAACAGGTCGTAGGTGTAGGACCAGGCAGACGTGTCCGGTCCGGTGATGGTTTTTGCTTGGCCGCCCGGAGTGTAGGTGAAGCTGGTGGTGGTGTAGTGGGCGTTAGCAACCTGTGGGGCGTCGTATTCCCTGCGTTGGGTGGTCTGTCCCAGGGCGTTGGTGACGACGGCTGCTGCCTGGCCGCCCGTGGGGGCAGTGGTGGTGACGGTGTCGCCGGTGTAGGTGCTGGTGGTGGTCCACAGCGGGGTGGTCCCGGTCTTCGTTGCCACCTGGGTAGCACGGCCAGCGCCGTCGTAGGTGGTGTCGGTCTGGATCGGTGCCTGGCCGGCATCGATCTGGCCCATCGTGCTGGACGGGGCTGAGGTGTTGTCGTAGATGTCGCCCTGTGTGGTCACAGCCAGGCCGCGGGCGTCATAGAGGGTTTGGGCGATCAGCCGTCCGCCGGTCGGGGTCGGCGTCTGGATCTGGCGGAAGCGCAGCGCGGCGTCGAAAAACTCGTAGGTAGTGTTGTAGCCGGTCGCATCACCCTTGAGGGCCGCGGTCGACACCCACGAGACGTCGGACGAGATCACCTTGTAGGTGTAGACGTAGTTGGCTGGCTTGCTGCCCGCACGGGAGCTGTTGGGCAGCCAATTGGCGGTGACGCGGCCGAGGCTGTCGTAGGTTGACTCGGTGACCGAGTTGTTGGGGTCGGTGACCTTCAGCGGCGAGCCCCACGCCGGGTTGATGGTGGTGTTGGTGGCGTAGGTCTTGGCGTCGGAGACCTTGGTGGCGGTCAGCGGTCCCGAAGCCACGGGGTCGTACTCGGTGGTGAGCTTGGTGGCGTCGTTGGTGTCCTTGACCGTGGTGGGCCGGCCCAGGTCGTCGTAGTCGACGGTGCCCATCTTCTGCCAGATGGGGGCGTCAGCAGTGGTGTAGCCCTTGGCCCGGCCGGTCCAGCGTGCCTCACCCTGGGTCGGGGTCTGGTCCTCGGTCCAGGTGGTGGTGTCGTAGGCGGCGGCGGTGTCGGAGATGACGTCGCCGGGGCGTGTGGAGTCAGCGGGCAGGTCCAGTTGGGCGTCGGCAACGCCGCAAGCCTTGGCTACCACTCGGGAGCGTGCGACAGGCGAGTTGATGCCCTTAATGTCGTTGCGGGCGTACCAGGTGCGGGTGCACGTTTCGTCGCCGGTGAGTGAGTCGTCGCCCTTGTCGTCGACGGTGATCGGCATGCCGTATCCGTCATAGGTGGTGACGGTGGTACGGACCCGGTCGTAAGGGGTGACGCCGCTCGAGATGCGGGTGCGGCCGTGCGTGGCGCCAGTGCGCACGTAGTACGACTCGGTGTCGGCGTATGACTTGTGCTGGGTGGCGGTGCGCTGGGACCAGGGGTCGTTGACGCTGCCGGAGACCTCGTTGGCGCCGTCGTAGGTAACGGACTCGCGGGTGAAGCCGGCGTACTGCTCGCTGTCGGTCAGCTCCGCCGCCTTGATGCCGGAGACGGTGACAGATTTCCGCTTGTCGCGGTCCGGTGTCTTACCGTCGCTGCCGAGAACGCGGTCGCCGTTCATGCCGCGCAGGTAGACGGTGACCGTCTTGGACTGGGTGCCGCTTGCAGGTCCGGTGAGGTGGGTGACCTTTTCGAAGCCGCGCCAGATGGACCAGGTGCGTTCCTTCTCCGGGGTCATCGGGTCGTCGTTGTAGTGCCAGGCGCCGCCGCCGGAGTAGCTGTAGGTGTGGGTGACTGATTCCGATCCGCCGGTGGTGTCCCCTGTGGTGACCGAGGAGACGGGGTACTTCTGGAACCAGTCGAGCTGCGGGGTGGGGCCGCCGTTAGGCGACCAATACACGGGGTAGCAGCGTGAGGTGTTCTGGTCGGGTGCGGGACGGATTTCTGTGGCCAGGCAGCCCGGGTCCATGTAGGTCACCTGGGTCTCGGCACCGGTCTCAGACAAGATCTTTTTGATGCGGGGCCGGGACAGCGGCAGGATGTCGTCAGCGTCGCCGTCGACGCGGTTGGCCATCCAGGTGGGGGTGAAGGTGACCGGATCCAGCGCGATGTCCGTGCCTCGCTTGCCGGTGTGGCGGATCTGGTCCAGCCACAGCGCCTGGTCGGAGGCGTCACCCGGCTTCAGGTAGCTCTGCGTGAGAGCCCAAGCGTCTACCGGTGCGTAGTCGGGTGTGGCGAGGGTCTTGTCCCAGAAGTAGGTCGTGACGGCGGTCAGGCGCTTGCGCGTGAAAAAGGTCGGGCCGACGTTACCGGTACACGCGTCCCCCGATGCACAGATCGCATCGAATGGAACATCGGGCCAGTGGTCGCGGGTGCTGTCGGTGAGCTCGCCGCAGCTGGTTTCACAGCGCTCACTGGGAGTGAAGACAACCTTGTCCGAGGCGGCCGGGACAGCGGAGAACAGCTTGCCGGCGCGCTGACCGTAACGGATTTCCTTCAGGTAGCCGCCGCGGGTGTACTTGCTGGAGGTGGTTCCGGCCCTGAGGTAGTAGTTGTCTTCGGCGGCGTACCAGTAGGTCATGGCGTTGTCGTGGGTGTCCACGACGTAGTCCAGGTTCCAGCGCCAGGCTTGTTGCTTGCTGCGGCCGCTGAAGCTGGTATCGCTGCTGTAGCCGGGCTCCCCCTCGTCGTCGCCATAGACCGGGACCGTCCACACCGACTCGGTACGGTCGGAGGCGCCTGCCCCGTCGAGCTTGTTCAAGCCGAAGACGTACTGCGTGCCGTCGCCCGTGGTGACGGTCCAGTATTCGCCATCGTCGTCGCCGTTGTCGGCCCCGGTGGAGTGGGTGACGGTCGAGGCGTCATCGTTCTTCAGCCGCCACTTGTGGCTGGTGTCGTCCTTGACCAGCTCGGTGGCCTTGCCGTTCAGCACCAGGGAGGCGTTCTCGTACTTCCAGCACATGTCGTACTTGCCGTCTTGGCCGTCGTCGTCGCAGGTGCCGTACTTGCGCTCGATGTAGGAGGAGGTGAGGTCGAAGCCCTCACCGATCCACGTGCCCTGGTTGTTCGTGCTTGCAGTACGACCGTCGACGCTACCGGAGTCGTAGGAGATCGTCAGGTCGGGGGCGGGCCCGGCCGCAGCCGGGGGCACACGCAGCGGGTAGGACCAGGTGAAGGAACCGGAGTTCCCGCCGGCTTCCCAGGTGGAGGAAGCCGCCAGTGGGGTCGCCTTGTGGTCGCCAGCGCCGGAGGCGCTGGTGGCGGCGAGCGCCAGCAGCATCGTCTGGCCGGTGGCAGCCGCGGATGTCCCGGTGGAGTCGAAGGCGAGGTCGGCCTGGAGCCGCTCCTGACGACGCTCATTGGTGAAGTGCAGAGGGGTGAGGGTCCGGCAGGCGGCCTTGTCCGGCGTGGTCAGTGCGCAGGCGGGCATCTGAGCGACCTGCAAGCGGCCCGCCCAGTCGCCGCCGTATGCGGAGGAAAAGGCCGAGTAGTCAATGCCCAAGCGTGCGGTTCCGCCGGCGGCAGGAGCCGTCGCAGTCAGCAGCACGCCCTTCAGACCCACCGCCTGGGACGCCTTCTGATCCAACACCTTGACGGTCACCGAAGCCGCACGAACGGCCGGACGTCCCTTACTTCCCGCATGAGGCACGGACAAGGTGACAGGCAGGGAACCAGGAGCGGCTATCTTAACGCCACTGGCAGGCACGGTGAGTTGTGCGGTTCCTGCTTTCGGCCAGGTGACAGTGCGGGCCTGGTCGTCTTGTGCACGGCGGTGGTCAGCATTGAGCGCCTTCTCGTCCTTGGCTCTCCTGGCAGCGGCCTTGGTCTTCGCCTCAGCAGTGAACGGCGTGACCTTGACCGTAGAGGGGGCGCTGAGCTCCGGTCGGCCCAGGGGCTTCGACACAGAGGCGAAAGCGATCGGGGTCAGCAGCCCTGGCAGCATGGCAAACCCGACCACCGCGGCTAGGCGGTTGCCCCACTGGCGACGTACCTTGGCGGCACGCCGATACATCAATGGCCTAAGAACGCTCATGTGTGTCCCACCCCTGTGTGGCCTGCGCGGCCGTTTATTTCAGGTCCCCGCACCGGCTGGGTTCTCCGGTGCACGGTGAAGGCTGTGACTGGTGCGGCTCATACGATCAGGTAGGGGCACGACGCGTAACGTGCCGTGCCCCTACCTAGGGGTCAGGTCGTTCCGGTTTCGCGCGGAGCGATGATCTTCTGGAAGACCTGCTCGGAATCCATCGCGCCGACGAATACCTTGATTTCCTCCAGGGCGCCCGGCAGATACTTGCCTGTTGTGCCACCGCTGGTCCCGCGGCCTGTTGTTATGTCTCCGGAACCTTGCTGGGCGGTGGAGAAGCCAGCGTTCGATCCGAGCGGCTGAGGGGTTTCACCGACGTACAGATGGGTCACGCCGTAGCGTTTGTCGCTCTGAGTGGCATCGACTTCGTTGGCGTCGAAGACGCCCGTAACTTGCACAAAGGTGTCCAGTTCGGCGACGTTGTAGTCTTCGACTTCGCTGGCCTTCGTAAGTTTCCCAGTCGCGTCCACCGCTGCGCGTCCGAAGCACCAATAGATGCCATCCGCCCGTTTCTCCGCCCACAGAGCCCACGACGACTCACCTGCCGTGCCGCCTGCTCGCTGGGCGGCGACGATCGCGGAGTAGCCAGTTGGCTTCGTAGCCCACTTGACACTGTCAAGTTGTGCCCGGGCTGTGATAGTGAACGATGCGGTCTCGTCCAGCACTGGGCCAACGACAGAAGCGGATCCGCTGGTGCCGTCCAAGGTGAGATTGTTGTTGTCGGCGTCGATGACCGCACCCGTGGCGGACAGATTCATATTCGCCCGCGGGTAGGAACTGGTCTGCTTAATCGCAGTCCCGCTGGACACGGTCGCGTCCCAGGCGGCCACCAGCTCGGTTTGCGGAGCGCCGTTCTCCCTGACTGCGGTCTCGTCCCGGATCTCGTCCTCGGTCAAGGCACGCTGCCATACGGCGGTTTCATCCGCGCGTCCCCGGTAGTACTCGCCCCCGACTCCGTCCTTGACCGAGCGACCCCACTGCAGACCACCGCTTGCAGTCCACGGCTGATATGTCGACGACAATCCGGTCAGGTTGACCGGCTGGCCCTGCGGCTGTCCATTGACAAACAGCTGAATGGTGTCGTTTGTGGGGTCGGTGTCAGGGATTCCGTCGTCGCCTTCGGTCTTGAATACGGCGGCCAGGTGCGTCCAGACCCTCAGCGGCGGGTTCTGCTTATCCGCCACAGAGCGCAGATACACCGGTGTGGATAGATCCCGGTCCGTGCGGTTGAACACCCAAGCCTTGTAAGACGATGAGTAGTACAGAGTGAACGCGTTCGCGTGATCGCCAGGCGCCGCCAAAATCACGTGGTTGGAAGCCGCATCCGTAAGGTAGGCCCACGTGGAAACGGTAAACGAATCGTGGCTGTTCACTGGAGGAGCTGCGGTGGCGGCCCATCCCACGGGCACCGTTGTATCCGAGCTGTCGTTCAGGTACAGCGAGTAGTCCGCGTCTCCGCGCCGCGCAAGGGTCGACCAGCCAACTCCACCCGTTGGGTCCTTGAGTGTGGCGTCGTGCCGAGTCCCATCCGTGGCGCTGTCCTTAGCTGTCCCCACCGGCGACCCCGGAGCGGCGTCGTCGAAGTGCCACCGCCCAACAGGACCCTGGGCCGGCGCCACCTTGAACGTCAACTCAGCAGGTGTCCCCCATCGCTGCCGAACGTCCTTGGCTTCAACCGTCAGTACCTGGGTTCCTGACAGCGTCGGAGTGACAGCGACGCCCAGGGCGTTGTGACTGGCATCTGCGGTCACCTCCTGCTTGTCCGCGGCAGTTGTGGTCAGTAGCCGGTACCGGTAGCCGATGATGTCGGTGTCCGCGGCGTTCTGCTTGAAGTCGAACGCCCCGGCTACTCCTGGGCCGCCGTGCCCCTCGCACAGGTTTGCCGTGCACTCGGTGTACGGGGCCTTGGGCAAGATCTGCGGGGCTTTGGGTGCTGTCGCATCGATCTTGAAGTAGCACCATGACGAGTAGGCCGAGAACTGGTCCACGGCCTTCTTGTTGAACGTGGTGTGGGACTGCGTACGAGCCTTGTACCGGTAAAGCGTGTTGTCTGCCCTGGGTGTGGTCCGCATCGACTGCAGGGTGCCGTCGGTCACCCAGCCGGACGAGGGCCGGTAGTCACTCCACGAAGCCACCCACGTTGCGTCTGCCTGCTGTCGTTCCACCGCGAATTCGGCCTGCAGGCTGCCCTTGTCTTCGTCAGAGGCAGGCTGCACCTTCGTCTGGACTCGCGCCCGGACCATGGGATCGGTTCGTGTCACGATCAGGGGATCCGCTGCGGTCCTGCAGTATGCGGTGTCGCCGTCGCCGGGGATCAATCCCACATCGGTCGGCGTACCCGGCTGCGCGATGTAGATTACCGACAGCTCGGCGTTGTCATCGAACCGCTTCCATGCCGACGGATCACCCTCGTCCTTGGCCCGGAGCATCAGTGTCAGGCGGGAAATCTTGCCCTCGGCGAACGACTTCACCGTGGAGGTCAGGTTCTCGTCGGTCTCGTCTGCGTTGTCGTTGAACTCGATCCACTTGTTGGGCTGCTCCGGCGAGCACGCGTCGCCCCGGCCCGCCGATACCAGGCGATCGCCCATCTGATCCAGCTGCGTCGGACCCGGCCAGCGAGTGCCTTCTGAGATGTTGTTGGTCCGCTCGAGATCCACCCAGTGCGCTTCGCAGTCGAACGACCACGTTTCGTAGGCCCGGAAGGTCGCGTCCAGCACGTATTTCCCAGACAGCCGCGCCGGGGAGAACTCGTAGTACATGCGATTGGTGTAGTTCGAACCGCAGTAGTAGGGGCCTACAGCACTGCAGTTGCCGACTCCGTAGTCACCGTCGAACTGCCAGAACCGGTCCCCGTCAGACGATAGGACTGTGCGTTCCGAGGCTTCCAGCTTGAACTCAGGATCAATGTGTACCGGGTACACCGTCGCATCGCCGCGCAGCAGGTCCAAGTCCGGACGGATACTCACGGCACCATCAACCAGTCCCACTGGGAGCACTGCCGTGGCATCACCGTCGCCCGGCTGTGTCTCAGGCTCTTGCTCGCCAGAGACCGGCTGCACGGCAGGCACCGCCGCCTTGGCGCCGGCACGTAGCGTCGAAATTGTCTCCGGGCCGGCCGAATCCCACATCAGCGCAGCCGACCCCTTGAACACGGCGTTGCCGTCGTCGTCGACCGCCCGTACACCGCCACCCGCACCAGGCGTCAGAGCCAGGCCTGTGCCAGAAGCCTGGAACTGGATGTGCTCCAAGGAAGGATTCGCCGCCGCCTGAGCAGACTTGACCACCAGGACCTCACGAGAGCCCTCAACGGTCGCGGTCAACTGCAGGTCAACCCCAGGGAGGACTTCAAAGTAAGTCGCGGTGGAGCCGTCTAGCACCGGGACCGGCAGATCATCAGGCCACTGGAGCCCCAAGGCCTTGTCGCCCTTGGCGATCCGCAGCATTTCGCTTGCCGCACCGCCCCCAGAGAACGACACGTCCACTGCCGCGGCCTTCGGTGCGATCCGGCCGTCCGCGCGCTTTACCAGCGTCGCGTCCGGCTCAACCCAGTTACCGCCAGCGTCCCTCACTCGCTGCGGCACGGTTGCCTGCTCGAGTGTGAACGTCCCGTCGGGGTTCGCAAACGTCTGCGCGTACTCGTCGCGCAAGCTGAGGACCTCGACGCGCTCCCCGGTCTCGGCAGCGATCGCCGCGGCAGAAGTCTGATCTTGCGCCTCGGTCACGGACTGAGTTGCGGGAGCCGCGCGCACCACGGTGGGGAGCAGGCCGACCAGAATCACCGCCGACGCAGCAACGCCCATCACCCGCAGTGCACTACGTCTCTGCGCTCTTCGTCGCAGGAAGACACCACGTCGCGACCCGTCCTGTGGCAAAGCCCCCACCCCCGATTCACATGATCTACACAGCGAAGACATCCAACCTCGATCTCCCCGTAACTGATCAACTCCGGGATGCGACCAAAACCGGCATGACCTGTACCGGACAACATTCGAAAGTGATCTCTAGTACCCCTGCACACCACGACGTCCCACCTACTGCGCCCCTGATACAGCGACTGGCGCTTGCTCGATGCCCACGCGCAGGGCGCATCACCGTGCCGCCGCGTTCGATCGAGACGAACTACCTAACCCAAGCCAGCTCTGTCTGGCCCTCACCTGCGGAAGGACGCACGCCTCGTACCTGTCAAATCGCTTTGTCTGGATATGGTTGGGCGCCCAGTGGCGGCCCGCGACGAACTCCTGGCAGACCTTTGGACCTGGCAGGACTCGGTGATGGAGGAGGAGCGGTTGCGCGCACTGCGCAAGCGTCGCCGACGGGCTCAAGGCGACGGGCGTCCAACAGGACTATCGCCCAGCACCTGCCGATGACCGAGGAGAACGTCCGCCTCATTGCCCGCGAGTACGACGTCCCGCACCACCGCATGCCCAAGAACCCGGAGACTGCCGGCAGCTGAGGTCATCCCACACACACCGAGGGGCCGCACCCCAGGTGCGGGCCCTCGGTGTGAGCGGGTCAGAACCGGATCAGGCACGCCACGACGATCACGACCGCCAGAACCACGGCGGCGATGCGCTGCTCGCGTGGGAGGTCGAGGAGGCTCATCCGCTGCGGGGCGATGACGTGCTCACCGTCCGGGATGTGGCCGCCGTGGAACAGGTCGCGGTGGCTGCTACGGTGCCGGTTCAGCTCGTGGCGGCTGCGGGCCGCCGGCGACGTCGTGCGGCACTGGTCGCACCGGTAGCGGTACATGGCGGTCCTCCTCGTCCTCGTCTGTCCTGCTTATGGTGCTACACCCGGCTGACAGTTGAAGCCCGTTCGCGGTCAGGAATTACGTTCGGTGACCGGCGCCAGGGGCCACGAACAAGGAGAGGTCGTCGCGATGGACGCCGGAGCGTCCCGCCCCTTCACGGGTTCGCATGCTGCGCCTGATCCTGATTCCTTCCGCCTCGAGTCGGCGCCTCAGCTCTTTCCGGCTGTCGATGCCCAGGTGCCTGACCAGAGGCAGCAACGTCGAGAGGTGAACCCCTCGGCAAGCTCTGCCGCCAGCGCTACCGGCTCTAGGTCCTCGTGCCTGCGCTTCCCATCCATGTACGACCGGACGGGGGCCTCACGCCGGAACCACTCGGAGTCCTCAACCCGAAATGGATCGAAGTAGAGGTGAAGCGCCTGCTCCAGCTGCCGGTCACCCCAGAGCGCCAGGACCACGGCACTCGGGCGCAGCGAGAGCGAGCTGATGCGCTTGCCGAGGTTCGTGGTGTATCCGATCTTCACCCGCCTCCCGTGTTCGATGAAGTACACCTGCGGTTCGTGGGCGGTGTTCAGCAGCAGAGGTGCCTTCCGCGCTGCCCTCAGCAAGCGAGCCGAGTGCGGGTCCACCGCGTTCGTCGGCGTTACATCGGCCGTCTCGGCGGCCACGCTCAGTATGTCCGGGACGATGGCGATCGCGACCTGCATCCGATGCGGGGTGCACAGCGGGACGGGCGTCTGGCAGGTCGCGGCCTCGAAGCACGAGACGCCGTCTTCGGCGGCATGCAACGGACGCTACTGTCTTTCACGTCGACTCCTACAAGTCGGCTTAGCCCTGGAGAGTGTTCCTAGGCACTCTCCGGGACACTTTCGTCTAAATCTTGACTTTAAGTCAGATCGACTTCACTAATCAATTAATCCGGATTATGGACGATTACTCCGGACTCGCCGAAGCGCTCCACTCGGAGCCCTCGGGTGGCGTTGTTGGCGTTGGCTGTTGGCTCCTCACCTGCGACAACATCGCCACCAAGAGCCACCCCTTCGAAAGAGGGGCAGGAGGGGAAGTCTTTCCGGTGAATTCCGGGCCCGTTTCCTGCCACCGCACGGACCCCCGGGCGTGAGTGAATACCAGCCTCTTTCAACAGCGCTTTCACGGCCTTGGTAGAGGGCACCTTGAGGTGGTCCCGGAGGGTCGTGAACAGAACCCCGCTACCGCTTCCCACAAGAGCGTGCAGCGCCTTTGCGATGTCCTCTGGCGCGGGCCCAGGCACGGCCTCATCGGGAGCCTTCTCTTCCTCCTCAGCGGGGCCCTCGTCCTCCTCGTCGACGTCGTCGGCGGGCGTCTCCCCGGCGTTCTCCTTGCCGGCATCGTCGCGCTGCTTGTTCGCCCCGGCCTTGCCCTTGCCGCGCTGGCGGCGGCGCTCGGCTTCAGTCGCGGCCCACCGGTCGGCGAGGGCTGCGCCGAGGACCCAAGCAACGGCGAAGCCGAGCAGGGCGCGGAGCGGCCAGAGGGCGACCGCGCGGCACAGGCAGTAGCCGACCAAGAGGGCTCCCCCGAGCCGGTAGACGAGTGAGCCGCCGCTCTTGCCGCGCGTCCCGGTTAGCCAGCCGACGACCAGCTGCAGCAGAACGCCGCTCCCGTTGGGGAAGCGGCTCAGGAGGGCGGCGAGGCCACGGCCCGCCGCGCGGGCGGGGCGGCGGCTCACGTCTATGCCGAGCTGGGCCATCTCGCCGGCAGCGCCGCGCGGGTCGAGGCCGTGCTCTTATACACATCTCCCAGCCACCCAGACCTCCCCACAACTCGTTCTCCGC